>JBNATO010000007.1:0-20768 GCA_049701555.1 Thermacetogeniaceae bacterium
GCTCTATCAACCGGGAGGCCACTGCAAGGCACGCCCTCCTAGGAGGTGAAGGTGAAGGTGCCCCACCGTCTGGCCGCCATTTTTGCCTGTATTGATCACCACCCGAAAGCCTTCATCTGCCAAACCAAGGTCCTTAGCCAGCTTTGCTGCGAGGCTCATCAGCCTCCCCAAAAGGGGTGCATCCTGTTCGGGAACATCCAGGAGCGAGCTCATATGCTTCTTGGGGATCAGCAGGACATGAGTCGGCGCCACAGGATTGATGTCCCGAAACGCTAGGAATTCCTCGTCTTCATAGACGATCGAGGAACTCAACTGCCTGGAAACTATCTTACAGAAGACGCAATCAGACACCCTCTACACCCTTCCTTTCATCATTTTCTGAACCACAGCGATCCATCTTTCAGCTTCCCACCCAACAAAGCTGCCTATCGCCGGTTACTATTTTATCACATTTTTAGCACCAGATTCATGGCGGAGGACCAACCGGTTCTCCAAGCAACAGGTCACCCTCCTCCAGCCCGGTTATCCGCACATCCAAAAAAGCTCCCTTTAACTCTTCCATTCTCCCCGGACACGAGAAGACGACCCTTAAGTAGTTATCCGTGAGCCCCTCCCAGCGATGTTTTCCGGCCGCGCGGCGCTCGACCAGCACGGTCATCACGCTTCCGACAAACCTTTCCGCAAAACTCCGCGCCAGCTGATCAGCCAAAGCGAGCAAACAGTTGCTGCGCCGCTCCTTGACCTCAGGAGGAACCTGGCCAGGCATGGCGGCTGCAAGCGTGCCGGGGCGGGGTGAATACTTGAAAACGTGGAGGTCGCGGAACGGAAGCGAGGATATGAACCTGTAGGTATTCTCAAACTCCTCTTCCGTCTCCCCGGGAAAACCAACCATCACATCGGTCGTCACAGCTAACCCGGGTATCCTGGCGCATGCCTTATCAAACAAGGCACGATACTCCTCCGCCGTATAGGGCCTCCCCATTCTCTTCAAGACCTCATCATCTCCGGACTGCAAGGGTATATGGAGATGGCGGCAGATCTTCTTCGAGGACGCCATGATCTCCAGCAACTCCTCGGTGACGTCAGCAGGCTCAACAGAGCTCAGGCGAAGCCGAAACTCCCCAGGAATGCCTGAGACGTCCCGGAGGAGGCCCGCCAAAGTGACACCCCCGGTGAGATCCCTGCCATAGGCGGAGGTATGGATACCTGTCAGGACGATCTCCCTGTAGCCCAATGCAAGCAGCCTCTCAACCCTCTCCCGCACCGCACCTGGTGGAAGGCTGCGCAGCGGCCCTCGGGCATATGGGATGATGCAGTAGGCGCAGTACTGGTCACAGCCATCCTGTATCTTTAAGAATGCCCGCGTCCGGCTGCGGTTGTCGGGGAGAGGAAGCTGCTCAAAAACCGCATCTGGAGGGATAGAACGCACAGCGTTGATCTTGGCTTTCTCCCGCCCAGCAGCTTCCACCAGCTCAACAACCCTGCCTCGGTCCTGCGTCCCAACCACAACATTTACGCCCGGAATGGAAAGAACCTCCTCTGGGTTGATCTGGGCGTAGCACCCCATGACAGCGACGACAGCATCCGGATTGCGGCCGACAGCGCGGCGGATCATCTGCCGCGACTTGCGGTCAGCGAGGTGCGTCACAGTGCACGTGTTGATCACATAAACATCGGCCTCGCCTTGGAAACCGACGACTTCGTAGCCACGCTCCCTGAAGAGCACCTCAACAGCAGCAGTCTCCTGCTGATTCACCTTGCAGCCGAGGGTATAAAAGGCCACCCTCTTCCTCCTCTCAGGGCCCACCCAGATCACCCCATTCGTAGAGAAGCAGGCTCAAGCCGATCAACCCTGCTGTCTCGGTGCGCAGGATCCGCGGCCCGAGGCTTACAACCACACCGCCCCTCGCCACACACGCTTCGACCTCCCTGGCGCTGAATCCCCCCTCAGGGCCCACAAATAGATAAACGGGGACCTGAGGCGGAGCGCTGAAACTGCGGAGGTAAGCCTTCAGGCCGGCCACCCCTTCTTCCCAGCAGATCAGTTTGATGGCATCCCCCTCCACATGCCTCCAGATCCCCTCAAGCGTGTCGATCTCCGCAACCTCCGGTATGCGAACCCTGCCGCACTGGCGAGCAGCCTCCCTAGCGATCGCCTGCCAGCGCTTCAAGCGGGATGCCCTCCGCTCCTCAGGGATCCTGACAACGGTGCGCTCCGTAACAACCGGATAGATCTTCTGGACCCCAAGCTCTGTGGCCTTTTGAATGATCAGCTCCAGCTTGTCCCCCTTGGGGATCCCCTGAACAAGCCTGAGAGACAGAGGGGATTCCGCATCGTTTTCGACTTCTTCCAACACCCTGACATAAACAAACTGCCCTGTCACCTTGGTGATCAGGGCACGGTACTCGCTCCCAGCCTCGTTCCAAAGGATGATCTCGTCTCCTGGAATCAGCCTCAGCACCCGGCTGGCCTTCCTGGCATTCTCCGGGCTGAGGGGAAACTCCTCACCCCTCGCTGGGAAAGAAGGCATGTAAAACCGCTGCACCTTATGATCATCCTTCCCTTTACCCCATAAATGCGTCCCTCATCTTTTCAAAAAAGCTCTTCCGCAGCTGATACTGCTCCGGCCTGGCAGTCTCCTCAAACTTGCGCAAAAGTTCCTTCTGCTTGTCTGTGAGCTTGGTGGGGATGACCACATTGACTTTGATGATCTGATCCCCGCGCCCGTAACCCCGGAGGTGGGGAATTCCTTTTCCTTTCAGGCGAAAGACAGCACCAGGCTGTGTCCCCTCGGGGATCTTGAAGCTTACCGGCCCCTCCAGAGTGGGCACCTCGATCTCGTCCCCCAGCGCAGCCTGCACAAAAGAAATGGGTATCTCGCAGATCACATCGTCGCCCTCGCGCTTGAAGATCTTATGCGGCTGCACCCGGATCGTGACATAGAGGTCGCCCGGGGGCCCTCCCCGGACCCCCAGCTCTCCTTCTCCGGCGAGGCGGAGGACAGAACCGTTATCCACGCCAGCAGGCACCTTGATCCTGACAGTGCGCAGCCTGCGCACTTTGCCCTTCCCCTGACAGGAGCTACAGGGTGTCTCGATGACCCTTCCTTCCCCTCCGCACCTGTCACATGTCCGGATCGTCTGGAAGTGACCGAAGGCGATCTTCTGAGTCACCCGGATCTGGCCGCTGCCGCCGCACACAGGGCAGGTGACCGGCCCGGTACCCGGAGCAGCTCCGGTTCCGTGGCATTGATCGCAGTCTTCCCATCTGTAGATCTTCACGTTGCGCTCGACACCAAAGGCGGCCTCTTCAAAGGTGATATCCAAGCTCATCTGGACATCCGCGCCGCGCTCCGGCCCCCTCTGGCGCTGGCGGCCAAAAGGACCCTCTCCAAAGAAAACATCGAAGAGGTCCCCGAGGCCTCCGAAGCCACCGAAGTCGCCAAAACCGCCGAAGTCGAAGCCCGTCGTTCCGCCAGCTGCCCCTCCCTCGACACCGGCATGACCGAATCGGTCATAACGGGCCCGCTTCTCGGGGTCGCTCAAGACTTCATAGGCCTCGTGGATCTCTTTGAACTTCTCCGCGGCCTCTTCTTTATTGTCCGGGTTCATATCTGGATGGTACTTTCGGGCGAGCCGCCGGTAAGCCTTCTTGATCTCTTCTTCTGTGGCATCACGGCTCACCCCCAGTACCTCATAGTAATCTCTTTTGGCCATCCGCCTCACCTTCCGTAAGGCATTTCAGTCGCCTTTATCTCTTGTTGTCGTCATCTACCACCTTGTAGTCGGCATCCACAGTCTGCCCTGAGCCTCCAGCGCTACCCCCTGCGCCTGCGGCTGCGCTCTGGGCGCCTGCCTGCTGGTAAACCCGCGAGGTGATCTCATAGACCACCTTCGTAAGGTCTTCGAGCTTCTGCTTGATGGCAGCCGTATCCTTCCCTTCAAGCGCCTTGCGCAGCTCCTCTTTGGCGGCGTTTACGCGGTCCCTCTCAGGAGGCGTAACCTTGTCGCCGAAATCGCGCAGGGTCTTCTCCGCCTGGTAGATCATGCTGTCAGCCTGGTTCCGGAGTTCAGCCTCCTCCTTGCGCTTCCGGTCTTCCTCAGCGTACTTCTCGGCTTCCTTGATCATCCTCTGGATCTCTTCCTCGCTCAGGTTGCTCGTCGAGGTTATGGTGATCTTCTGCTCCTTGCCTGTACCGAGATCTTTGGCCGAGACATGGACAATCCCATTCACATCGATGTCAAACTTAACTTCGATCTGCGGCACACCCCTTGGCGCTGGAGGAATTCCGTCCAGCCTGAAGCGGCCGAGGGTCTTGTTGTCCGCTGCCATCGGGCGCTCGCCCTGCAGGACATGGATCTCCACGCTCGTCTGGTTGTCAGCTGCTGTGGTGAAGATCTGGCTCTTCGATGTCGGGATGGTGGTGTTCCTCTCGATGATCTTAGTGAAGACACCGCCCAGCGTCTCGATACCCAAGGAAAGCGGCGTGACGTCCAGCAGGACAACGTCCTTGATCTCCCCTGCCAGCACCGCTCCTTGAATGGCAGCTCCCATTGCCACAACCTCATCGGGGTTGATCCCCTTATGAGGCTCCTTTCCTAACACCCTGCGGATGGTCTCCTGCACCAACGGCACCCTTGTGGAACCGCCGACCAGCAAGACCTTATCGATGTCCTTAGGCTCCAGACCAGCATCGGAGAGAGCCTGGTGAACCGGTTCGATGGTCTTCTCCACAAGGTCGCGGATGAGTTCCTCGAACTTCGCCCTCGTCAGCGTCATCTCGAGATGCAGCGGCCCCTCTGCCGTAGCCGTTATGTAAGGCAAGCTGATTGTGGTCTGCATCATGCTGGAGAGCTCATGCTTCGCCTTCTCCGCAGCGTCCTTCAGCCTCTGCATCGCCACGCGGTCCTTCGAGAGGTCGATCCCCGTGTCCTTCTTGAACTCCGACACCAAGTAGTTGATGATGCGCTCGTCGAAGTCGTCTCCTCCGAGATAGTTGTTCCCGCTGGTTGCCTTCACCTCGAACACGCCGTCACCCAACTCGAGGATCGACACATCGAAGGTGCCGCCACCAAGGTCAAAGACCAGTATGGTCTGATCCTCTTCCTTATCCAGACCATAGGCGAGAGCAGCAGCCGTAGGCTCGTTGATGATCCTCAGGACATCGAGGCCAGCGATGCGCCCGGCGTCCTTTGTGGCCTGCCGCTGGCTGTCGGTGAAGTAAGCGGGAACAGTGATCACCGCTTTGGTGATCTTCTCTCCCAGATAGGCCTCGGCATCCGCCTTCAGCTTCTGGAGGATCATCGCGGAGATCTCCTGCGGGGTATACTCCTTGTCATCTATCTTAACACGGTAATCTGTTCCCATTTTCCGCTTGATGGAGCGGATAGTGCGCTCGGCGTTGGTGACAGCCTGCCTCTTCGCCAACTCTCCGACGAGGCGCTCTCCTGTCTTGGTAAAGGCGACAACAGACGGAGTGATCCGGCTCCCCTCGGCATTCGGGATGACGATCACCTGACCGCCTTCCATTACAGCCATACAGGAGTTGGTCGTCCCAAGGTCAATACCGATGACTTTACTCATTCTCACCATCCTCCTTTTTCTCTAAATTTTCTTCAGTTTTTACGTCATTTTGCTGCTCCTTGGGTTGTGGGCTCCTAGCGACGCGCACCAGGGCCGGCCGCAACACCTTCCCCCTGAGGAGATAGCCCCTCCTCACCTCTGATGCAACCGTTCCCTCTGGGAACTCGTCTGTCACCACTTCCTCAAAGGCTTCGTGATAGGTGGGGTCAAACGGCTTGCCAACAGCCGCTATCGGCTCTACCCCTTCCTGGCTCAAGATGTTGAGAAATTGCCTGTAGATCATATCGATGCCTGTGATGACCTTTTCAGAAAGTTCGGAGCGGACTGCAGCGATCGCCAGCTCGAAGTTATCAGCCAGAACCAGCAGCTCGCGGAGCAAACGCTCCGCCGCAGTCCGCCTGATCTCCTCGATTTCCTGGCGCGTCCTGCGGCGGTAATTCTCAAAGTCAGCAGCAAGCCTGAGATACTGGTTGCGCATCCTTTCCATCTCTTGCCTCATCTCATCCAGCTGCTTCTGCAAGAGCTGCACTTGCTCCGGCTCTTGCTCCCTTCTTTCTTCTTCTCTTCTTTCTTCTTCTCCATCGCCTTCCGGCGTTTCTCCGGTTTGGGTATCTATCTGCTCAACATCCTGTTCCGCATCCCTGATCTCAGCATCGTTTCTTGCTTCGCTATTCAAAATTCATCCCTCCTCGCGGAATCAGGGCCTTTTTCTCCCTCTTTTCTCCTCACAATTGTATCTATACGCAGGATAGCCTGGGCAAGTTCACCAGCTGCCTGCAGGGCATTGAATTTCACCAGCATGGGATCCACGATCCCCTTCTCCCAGAGGTCGCAGACAGCGCCTGTATCGCAGTCGACCCCAATCGAGTCTTTGCCGGTCTCCCTCTGAGCAGCAACCGCCTCTCCCAGCTTCTCCAGGGCATTGAAACCAGCATTTGTCACGATCTGCATAAAGGGGCGCTCCAGAGCGGCCATCACGCACTCCACGCCATAAGCAGCCATCCCGCGCGCCTCCGACCTCACCGGCTCTAAGTCGCGCGCCACGGCAAGCTCCACCGTTCCGCCTCCCGGAACCACACCACCGCGCAGTGCTGCCTGGACAGCGCTGGCAGCATCGCGAGCGATCCTCTCCCGCTCCTGGAGAACCTCAGCCGTTGCTGCCCCAACAAGAATAGTGGCGTAGGGTTTTCCCTCGCCTCCTTCTACACGGACATGCTCCAGCCTCTCATCTTCCCAGACACGCCTGGCTCTGCCAAGGCACCTGAGAAGCTCCTCCGGGCCCTTCTTCAAGCCTGTTCGCTTGATCGGCCAAGCTCCGGTGTGTTCCGCCACCCTTCTCCATTCCTTGGTGGAAACCCTCTTCAATACCATCACACCGGCCTCAGCCAGGATCTCTTCGGCACGGTCGTCAACCCCGCGGTCGACAACGACCAGCCTCACTCCAAGATCTATTATTTTAATAAGGTTTCTATAAAATTCTTCCTGCAAAGAAAGGTATTTATTAAAACCTGCCTCAGTCGCCAAAGAGCCCTCGCCTAACTCCTCAGGAGCCAAGGCATCGTCTACGATCAAAACCCTGACATCGTGCAGCTCTGTGGGCATCATTTTATGCAGACGGCTGCGCCTGACAAGGACTCCCTCAAATACCTGGTTAGCAGCTCCCTCGACAGCCACGATGCTGTCCCGGAGCTTAAACGCCGGATCCCGCAGCTTCTCTTCGCCCACCATAGCAGCAGCTTGAACGATGAGCTCGGCGATATCCCTCCGGCCGCGCCCCGCCACATGAGCAACCTGATACAAAATAGGATCATCGCACCCCCTCACAGGGCGCGCTCTCTTCCTTAAGAAGTCGAGGGCACGCTCCAGGCCCAATTGGATTCCATCTAGAAGCCTGGCAACCGGAACGCCCTTCATCACCCGGCTCAGCCCTTCGCTCACCAAGCTTGCCGCCAGGATCGTGGCTGTCGTTGTGCCGTCTCCGACCTCGTTCTCCTGTGCACGGGCTGTATTGATGACCATCCTCGCCGCGGGATGTGTGGCCTCCATCTCCTCGAGGATCGTCACCCCATCATTAGTAATGGTAACGGCCCCAAAACGGTCGACAAGCATCGTGTCGAGACCTTTGGGGCCAATCGTTCCCTCCACCGCCGCGGCTACAGCCTGAACCGCATTCGCATTGGTGATCAGGGCAGCCAGCCGCTGATCGACTTCCTTCCCTTCTGAAACCTGCTTATTGCCCAACTCGCTCCTCCTTACCCTTGCCAATCACAGATGGTCCTCATCCTCAGACTCCGGTTCTCGTCAGGACATCGGATAGGGTCTGGGTGATGAACTCAACCATCGCTATCGCTCTGGCATAGTTCATCCGCATTGGCCCCAGCAGCCCTAACGCCCCGACTGTGTTTCCGCCCATTTTATACGTCGCTGTCACAACGCTGCAGTTGTGCATCAGGTCAAATCTGTTCTCTTTTCCTATCCTCACCGTGATCCCTTCGTCGTCAGTCTCATCCAGAACGCTCTTTAAGATGCTCTTCTCCTCGATCAGGTCAAGGAGCTTGCGCACCTGCTGGATATCCCTGTACTCCGGCTGTTTCAAGATGTTTCGCGTTCCGCCTAGGTAGAGAGCATCATCCGACTCCTGCTTGAGGACAAATTCGATGATATCCAGCGCAAGGTCGATCAACGCTCGCTGTCTGCTCAGTTCACCGTAGACGTTTTCCAGTATCGCCCGCGTGATCTGGTTAAACGTCAGGCCACGGAAGTACTCATTGAAGACCCTCTCAACCTGCTCCAGTTCTTCCTGAGAAACAGTCACGGGAAGATCAATGAGCTTGTTTTCAACCCAGCCATTTTCCGAGACGATGACAAGCATAGCCTTCCCCGGCGCCAGCAAAACAAAGCGTATTTTGTGCAGAGCGGCGTTCTCCAGCTGGGGACCAGACAAAAAAACGAGGTAATCGGTGCACTGCGAAACGATCTTGATCGTTCGCTGGATGATCTCCACCAGCTGGCGCGCCTGCTGGGCGAAGATCGAGGTTATCAGGCTCTTCTCCCTGTCTGTGAGATGGCCCTTCCGCATCAACCGGTCGACATAGTAGCGATAGCCCTTCTGCGATGGTATGCGACCAGCCGACGTATGCGGCTGTTCGATCAGGCCTGCTTCTTCGAGATCGGCCATCTCATTGCGGATCGTCGCTGGGCTGACCCCCAGTTTATACTTACGGGCGATGGTCCGTGAACTGACAGGCTCAGCGGTGGCAATATGGTCCTCCACAACTGCCTCCAAAACCTTAAGCTTCCTCTGATTCAGTTTCATCGGTGCCACCACCTCCTAGCGTTAGCACTCTTGCTCATCGAGTGCTAAAATCCTAGCATCAAGATACCACCACCTGAATTTTTTGTCAATAGAAATGCCCCTTCCCTAACCGTCTAGACGAAATACGCCATGACGTAATTGGCCAGAAGACGGCCGCGCTCTGTCAAGAAGATGTGGTCATCGTCTTCCCCGATCAGGCCCTCACGCTTCAATAAGGCGAGCTCTCTTCCAAAGACGTCTTCAAAGGAACAGCCGAACCTCTGGAGAAAAGCAGAACGGGAGATCCCGCGCGCAAGCCTCAGCCCCATGATCACCGTGTCGCTCCGCTCCCGCTCCAGGGTCTGATGCTCCTCCCAGGCGCGAGGCAGCTTTCCGGCCAAAGAGCTGGCGATATATTCCTCGAGATCGGCATGATTGGCATAGCGAACCCCGCCAAAATAGCCATGAGCAGCCGGCCCCAGCCCAAGATAGGGCTGGTTCAGCCAGTAGGTCAGGTTGTGCCGGCACTCCCTGCCGCTCCGGGCAAAATTGGCGATCTCATACCTCTCGTACCCCGAAGCCTTGAGGAGCCTACCTGTCGTATCCCACATAGCTAGCTGAAGCTCCTCAGAACAGGGGGACAGTTCGCCCCGGGCAACAGCATCCGCCAAGGGGGTGCCATCCTCCAACGAGAGGCCGTAGACCGAAATGTGCTCTGGGTTAAGCTCTATGGCCTTCTCTAAATTGGCGCGCCAGCTATCGAGGCTCTGACCAGGAATTCCGTAGATGAGGTCGAGGCCGATGTTATCAAATCCTGCATCTCTTGCGGAGAAAAATGCAGAGTAGATCTCCTCAGCGCTGTGGATCCTGCCGAGCACCTTCAATTCCCCAGGGTCAAAGGACTGAGCTCCGAGAGAAAGCCGGTTCGCCCCAGCCTTCCGAAGCTCCCTGAGGCCCCCTGGCGACACAGTTCCGGGATTGGCCTCCACGGTGACCTCAAGATCATCGGCGCAACTGAAGCTCTCGGCGACCACTTCTATGATGAATACAAGGTCAGAAGGGGAAAGGACAGTAGGGGTTCCCCCGCCGATGTAGATTGTGGAAACGGGCCTCTCAGCAGCCAAGGCAGCTGCCATCCCGATCTCCATGCGCAGGGCCTCCAGATAGCGCTGGATCAGCGCCGCGGCATCGCCTCTGCCTTCCAATGGGAGCGAGTAAAAGGCGCAGTAGCGGCACTTGCGCGCGCAGAACGGCACATGAATATAGACAGCCAAACCTGCCATAGAACATCCCTACCGCTTCTCTTCGTCCACCCTGAGAACCGCCAAGAAAGCCTCTTGGGGCACCTCCACCCTTCCGATCTGCTTCATGCGGCGTTTCCCCTCTTTTTGTTTCTCCAACAGCTTTCGCTTCCGGGTGACATCCCCGCCGTAGCACTTCTCCAAAACGTTCTTCCGAAGGGCTTTCACCGTCTCACGAGCGATCACCCTGCTGCCTATCGCCGCCTGAATGGGAACATCAAAGAGCTGCCTGGGGATGAGCTCCCGCAGCTTTTCCACGAGCCGGCGCCCTCTAGCCATGGCCTGGTCCCTGTGGACGATCACCGAAAGGGCATCGACCACCTCTCCGTGAACAAGGCAGTCGAGCTTCACCAGATCCGAAGGACGGAATCCCGTGATATCGTAATCAAACGAGGCATAACCCCTTGTGCAAGACTTCAGCCTGTTGAAGAAATCGAAGACGATCTCCGAGAGAGGGAGGTCGTAGATGATCTGCACCCGCTGCGGGGAGAGATAGCTCATATCCCTGTATTCCCCCCTCCGCTCCCGCATCAGATCCATTACGGCGCCGATGTATTCCGCGGGAGTGATCACGGTCGCCCTGACATAGGGTTCTTCGACCACAGCTATCTCCCCGGCGTCCGGCCACTTGGCAGGGTTGTCTACCTCTACCACCTCTCCGTTTCTCTTTGTGATCCTATACACAACATTCGGGGCAGTCGTCACCAGCTCCAAACCATATTCCCGCTCCAGCCTCTCCCGGATGATCTCCATGTGAAGCAGGCCGAGGAAGCCGCAGCGAAAGCCAAAGCCCAAAGCAGCCGAGGTTTCCGGCTCATACTGGAGAGCAGCATCGTTGAGCTTGAGCTTCCCCAATGCGCTCTTCAGGTCTTCGTAATCTCCCGGGTCCACCGGATATATTCCACAGAAGACAACCGGCTTAACGCGGCGATAGCCGGGAAGGGGTTTCTCAGCGGGATTGTCCGCAGAGGTGATGGTGTCACCGACCCTGGTATCCTCGACATTCTTCACCCCCGCTGCGATATATCCCACCTCGCCGGGTCCCAGCTCCTCAACCGGCTTCAAGGCAGGGGTGAACACGCCGACCTCGGTCACCTCGAAGACCTTGCCGGTCGACATCATCTGGATCTTCATCCCCCGCCGCACCCTTCCATTAAAGATCCTTACGTAAGATATCGCCCCTTTATAGGAGTCGAAGTGAGAGTCGAAGATCAGGGCCTGCAGCGGAGCAGATGCGTCACCTTTAGGAGGCGGCACCCGAGCGATCAGCGCCTCCAGCACCTCCTTCACCCCTGTGCCCTCTTTGGCAGATATGCGGAGGCAGCTCTCCGCATCGAGCCCCAGCACGTCCTCGATCTCCCGGGCAACCCTGTCCGGCTCCGCCACCGGAAGGTCTATCTTGTTGATCACAGGGATGATCTCCAGCCCGGCATCGATCGCCAGGTAAGCGTTGGCGATAGTCTGGGCCTCAACACCCTGGCTGGCATCCACAACGAGGAGCGCCCCCTCACAGGCAGCCAGGCTCCTGGATACCTCGTAGCTAAAGTCCACATGGCCGGGTGTATCGATAAGGTTCAAGAGATACTCTTTCCCATCGCTGGCGCGATAGAACATCCTCACAGGCTGCAGCTTGATGGTGATCCCGCGCTCCCTTTCGAGCTCCATCTGGTCGAGGACCTGTTCCACCATCTGCCGCGGATCAACCGTCCCTGTAAGCTCTAACAGCCGGTCCGCGAGAGTAGATTTTCCATGGTCGATATGGGCGATTATACAGAAGTTTCTAATGCGTTCCAGTTCCATCACCTGTTGCCACCTTCCGGAACCCGAATAACATCTATTATCTTATAATTTTATCCCTTGCTCTGCCTCTCGGAAAACCTCACGCCTCACCGTCAAGCAGCCCCGGCCCTTCTCAACCCGAGGCGCTTCGCAAGGAGCTCCGTGACCAACCTGAACTCCTCCAGCCTGAGAATGTAAGCGAGGACGAGGTACACGCCTACCCCGACGAGTGTCGCGGAACCTACAGCCTCCAGCTGGGCGAGCTTCGAGGCAACCCCTAAAAGCATCTGGAGCCTATTCACGACCAGATAGACCGCAGCGCCCATGACCACAGAGGAGAACGCCGCCCCTACCCCAGAAAGAACCATCCTCTTCCCGTCGATGTGCCCAAGCTTGACCCTCAGGATGATCAGGAGAGCCACCATGTTCACAACGCCGACGATGGAGTAGGCCAGGGCAAGGCCGCGATGCCCCAACGGCCTGACTAAGGCCAGGTTGAGGAGCAGATTCAGAAAGACAGTGCCTATGCTCACGATCACAGGTGTCCTGGTGTCCTTGAGGGCGTAGTAGACCCGCGTGAGCACAAGGGCCCCCGAATATCCGATGATCCCGAAGGAGTAATAGATCAAGGCGATCGCCGTTGCCCAAGTGTCTTCAGGCGTAAACCTCCCCATCTGGAAGAAGAGCCTGGTAGCCGGGACACCCAGGATAACCATCCCCACGGCGCACGGTATTGTCAAAAAATTGGTCGTCCTGAGCCCCAGCGATGTAGTGCGGAGAAAGGACTGCCATTCACCCTTAGCCACCTGCTCCGTCAGAGTCGGGAAGATGGCTGTTCCGATGGCCACAGCAAAAATCCCCAGAGGGATCTGCATCAGGCGCTGAGCCGTCCGCAGCGCCGCGAGCTGGCCGCCGGGGAGAGAGGAGGCCAGGTTCTGGCTCACAAACAGGTTGAAGTTGGAAACAGAAAGTCCGATCAGGACAGGAAGCACAAGCGACCCGATCTGCCTGATCCCCGGATGGCGAACGTCCAAAACCGGGCGATACCGCAATCCGATGCGGAGCAAAGGAGGGATCTGTACAATGAAGTTCAAGACAGCACCTGCCACCACACCCAACGAGAAGGCGGTGATCCCGAGGTGAGGGCCAAGCAGACCTCCCACGATAACGATCGCCAGGTTATAGAGAATCGAGCCGAGGGCAGGAGAGGTGAAGTGTTTATAGGAGTTTAAGATCCCGATCGTCAGGCCGCTCAACCCCATGAAAAACGTCTGAACAAACATGATGCGCGTCAGGCGGGCCGTAAATGCGATCTCTCCCGCATCAAAGCCCGGAACGAGTAGCCTCACCAAGGGAACTGTGAACACCACGCCTAACCCGATGGCAACGACAAGCAACAAAACAAGGAGATTGATCAGGCTGCTGGCAACATGCCACCCCTCCTCCTCCCGGCCCGTCGCCAGGTATCCCCCAAAGACAGGGATGAAGGCGGAACTCAACGCCCCACCGACCAGAATCATATACAGAAAATCCGGGATAGAAAACGCAGCGTTGTAGATATCGGTGACCCTGTTCTGCCCGAACTGGAAATAGATCAAAGCGTCCCGCACATAGCCGAGAACCCGGGAGAGGATCATAGAAACAGTGATGATACCCACATCCCGGGCGAGCTTTTCTCTCTCCGACATAACCCTCTCCCTCTATTTCGGAAACCTCTAAAAAAATAAAAAGGCACACCTAATTCTAGATATTATCACTTAGTGCCCCCTTTGTAAAAGTATATCTCAGATAATTCCAAAGGCGCAGAAAAAGCTCATAAAGGGAAGCTTTGCGTTCGGAAACGAGGCGCTGCATCGTCACCAGAAATCTTTTAAAGGCACCCACAGCATCCTTGGCCAAGGAAAAGACAGCATCCCCCTTCATCACCCCTGATGCTCTCTCAACAAATTCTAAGAGGGGCTCGGGCAAAAGGCGCAGCTCCACCCTCTCCCCGCGCAAATCCTGGAGGCGATGGGCGGCAACGGTCACTCCCCCAGCCACCAAAGCCGCAGAAACGAGAAAGGCCAAAGAAAATTGCCACCATTTCATGCTTCATATTTTTCCCCATCCTTCCACATTTATGCAATATCGCCCGAGTTCGCCCCTGGCGCAGCCCTCCTGCCGAACTCTCAGCCTTTCCCGCTGCTTCTTGCTTCCTCGACCACATCCACCAACACCTCCGCAAGACAGCGCCCTGCTCTCAGGCATTCTTGCAGCGTATTCTTCTCACTCCCCACCTCCACAAGCACAGCGTGAGGAAAAACGTGCTGGTTGTAGCGCCCATCTTTGAGCCTCACAGCCTTCAAGACGCCCGGGTACCTCTCCTCCAAACGGTGAGCGATAAGCTGGGCAAAGGCGTAGTTCTCCCTCCAGTGAGGATTAGACAAACGCTCGCCATTGCCAACGATGATCAGGACGCGCGCAACGTCCTCTCCCCCAACCTTGACCGTCTCTTTCCTCGGCAGGCCTGCGTCCCTGTGGAGGTCGATCAAAACCTTGAGATCAGGATTTTCCTTCACAAGCCTCCTGGCAGTGGCCTCGGACTTGATATACGACTTGGGGAAATCAGGATAGTCGTGAATGGTCAGGTCGTGGACCGCCTTGATCCCCGCCTCCCCCAGCGCTCTTGCGATCTCCTCGCCCACCAGGCTCACCCCTCCATTCCTTCCTTCGACCTTGCTCCTACCGTCCAGCGGCACATAGGTCTCTGAGTTATGGGTATGGTAAATAGCCACCTCGCAGCCAGCCCGTTTTTCCGCGGAACCATCCTCCTGAACGAGGGAGCGCTCCCCGCCATTCTCGGCAAAGCTCTCAGAAAAGGCAGCGGCCGCCCCGTTTCCCGCCGCAGCGACAGGAAGCGCTGCCTCCAAGATCCCGGGAAGATAGCCTGGGTCGATCCCCGTGAGGCAGAAGAGGAGACCGCCGAAGAGCGAACCAAATCCCCATTCCCCGCCATAATCGCCAAGCCCCGCTCTCAGCAGCTCAGCAGAGAAACAGCCTGGGAGCCTCCACAAGGAGCCCAACCCCAGCATAGAAACAAAGGAAATCAAAAAAACGGCCAGTCCCCACCTCGGAACCCGCCGCCTCTGGAAACGAGCCAGCATGACGCCCACCCCTTTCAGCGGGATCCCCTCTTACATTCATATTCCATCTTCTGGTAAATTATGAACAAGGGAGAGCATTCAGGAAAGGGGCTGGGCACTCATCTCTTCCTCTTTTTATAAATATAAAAGCCGAGAAATATGGCTCCGGACAAGAGAATCACAGACACAAACAAAAGAGCTTCCGAACTCGAACCGGTACGCTGACGGTAAAGCGTCCACAACCGCGCCAGGAAGCCGATCCCTTTCCAGCTGCAGTACTGCCAAGCCAAGGTCCAGGTGAAGGCCCCGATCGCTGAGTAGAGGGCGTAAGGGCCGAGCCTCATCCCCATCGCTGCAGCGCCGATGATGGTCGGTGTGCGGATGAGGCCAAACCACCTGGAGATCACCACAACTGCGGCTCCGTATCTCTCAAACCACTCTCTGGCGATCTTCTGCCCCCGCTCCAACGCCGCAGAACGGGCACATCTCCGGAGAAGGGGGGTGACGGCCATCGCTCCAAGCCAGTAACCGAGGAGGTTTCCCAAGAGATTGCCTATGGAGCCCACAAGCACGGCAAAACCAAAACTCATCTTTCCGCTCTGGATGTAATACCCAGCTGCGAAGAAGACCGCTTCAAAGGGGATCCCGGGAACCCCAATCCCCTCGATCAAAAGGAGCGTGAAAAGCAAGAAATAGACGTGGCTCGGCGTCAATTCCCCTCCCCGCCCGCCACAGGACAACGAGCGATGATCGTCTCAGCGCCATACACCTGCTGGCCGATGCTGACTTCAAACTCGATATCCTCTCTGAAGATAACCAGGTCCACCTGAGAACCCCTATCTATAAAGGAGATCTTTTGACCAGCGCGCAATTCGTCCCCGACCCTGATGAACGACTTGATCTTGTTGACAAATTTATCAGCGATCTCCACCAAGGCGAGCTTCAGGTCGCCTGCATCGAGGAATACGGTAAGGCGTTCGTTCACCAAGCGGTAGCGATGGCTGAAGAGGTCGATCGCCCTCCTCAGGTAGGTGAGGCGGATATACTCCCAAAGGTCGACCATAGGGAGGTTGACCGCAGCCGGCGTGTGAACCATCTCCACAACCCGGCAGGCCACAGGCGAGTAGTTGTAGTGGACATCGAGCGGCGACATGTAGATCCCGACGATCCACCCCCTCTCGCCATAAGCAGCCATCTTGGTGATCTCCTCAATCCTGATGGGACGCCCCAGCTTCTCGGAAAAGACTTCCCCGTTCCGGAAGGGCTTGATGTAGATCACCTTCCCGTCAGCAGGAGATACAATCGCCCCATCCTCGCGGGGACACTCACGCACCGGATCCCGGTAAAACCAGACCTTCCGGAGGAACACCGCGGCAGCCGCTCCGGCTGCTGCCAAAAAGAGCGCCATACCCGCCAAAAACCTCACCACTCCAACCACACCTTCCGAATGTTATAGGGGAGGCGGGGAAGGGCATACCCACACACCCCAGCGAGCACCTTCGCCCAGCTGAACTTCATGTGGGGGATCTCCCTCGGCCTGAAGGGCCCTCCCCTATAGGCGCTGTCCAGCGCCGAATAGGTTCCCAAGATTCCCGCCTCTTTGTAGAGATCCCACACCTCATAGGCAGGCGGCCGCAGGAAAATTTCCTCTGGGACCGGCAGCAACTCAGCAAGGTCGCGGTAGATCCCGACCAACTCCTCGCAGTACCCTTCCCTTGCCACAATCATCCGGAGCCGGTTATACTCCTCAACCGCACCAGGATAATCCCTTTCTGCCAGCAAAACAGCCTCCAAGCAGTCGAGCAGAAGGCGAATTCTTCCGACATCCCAGACAGGATCAAACGCCCTGATCTCCAGCGTCCCCAAACGCTTGGAGAGGATCACATCCTGGAAGCGATATATCTTATCCTCTCGCAATGGCCCTATGGCAAAGGCTTGAGCCAGCCGGAAGGAGGGCCCGAAGAAGGTGTCGCCGAAGCCAGGGGAATTGGCCACCAAAAGGAGCAGCAAGGGGAGAAAATAGATGAGGTTGCGGTAAGCCCGTTCAAAGTCGGAAAAACCGCTGATGTGGATGTGCATGCCGCATATATTGGTGGGTTGGGGGCGATCCAGCAGGTGGCCGAGGGGGACGATCAGGCCAGAGCAGACGCCGGCCAGAGCGCGCCGGCGCTCCAGCAGGTCCTCGATCAGCAAGCTCTTGTCGGCATGAGCAGCGGTAGAGATCTCTACTCCGCTCATCAAGCCATAGCGCAAGTCCTTCCCCCTTGGGAAGTTGCAGTGAGTATGAGCGTAGAATTTACAAGGCGCCATCCAGACGAGCCGACCCAAATAGTAAAGAGACTGAAGGGTTGGCCTTTCAGGCTCTGTGATGAACACCTCTTCCTCCAAGCCGAACACAAGGCGGTGCAATCAGACACCCCCGCTCCTCCACAAGTGTTGAGGTCTTTCCTCCCCCTGCGGCAGCTCCTGCCGCCTCCGGCATCGCTCTACATCAGCAGCCCTAACTCCGCTGAAAACCTCGTTGGGGCGCAGGAAGTTGTTCATAAAGGAAAAGATCACCTTTTTCTGGGTTCGGTAGCAGCTTATGGCCTCCTTCTTCCTCTGCAGAGAATCAGGGCTCGCAGGGAAGGTGTACCATGCAGTCCCCCTTTCCAGAAAGCTTCTCGGCGGCAGCAGCAGCACGTTTTTATCAAGCTCAGGAACAAGCTGCCACAATCCCGCGTGTATGAGGTAGGAGTAGATGCGGACAGGTCGCCCCGGGGACTCTTCCTCATATGCTGCGACAGCAGCTAAAGCAAATGCCCCGGCAGCCCGGTGATCCGGGTGGCTGTCCTCCAGATCAGGGACGAAAACCGCCGTCGGCTTAAAGCTGCGGATCACCGCAACGATATCCTTCAAGACATTGTTGGCAGTATAATCCGCTCCTGGGGAGAGAGCCTCGGCATAGGGGACAGCCTGCTGCCGCGTCCAGGGGGAGAGATACGGCTCATCCGGAGCAGTGCGATACCTTTCCCACAGCTCGTCCAAGCCGCCGTCAGGATAGCCGAGAAAGGTGATGTCTCCGCTCCCGAGCCCCAACGATCGCAGAGCGTTCGCCGCTTCAGCCATGCGCTGGCGGCCGTATTCCAAAAACTCGTCTGGTGTGGGGTTGAGCTTATGCCTGTAGATCTCCAACCCGCGGCGGAAGCCATCCCCGCTCGTCAAGAAAACCACGTGCACCGCAAATCCCCTTCTGACCGCATCGGCGATCAGGCATCCACAAGCAAGTGTTTCGTCGTCAGGGTGAGGAGAAACGACCAGTATGCGCTGTTTTCTTCTCCCCAGCTCTAAATGCATGAGGCGGCTCGCCTCAGCACGAGCTGCCCTGATGCTCTTGATGTAAAACATGTTATATCCCAGCAAGACGAAGAACAAAAAGACAAACAGCTTAAAAGCTGGCTGCATCGCTCTTCTCCTCGGTCCAGCCTTCCAAAAGTAGCCGAGTATGTCCCTGTACATTCCCATCCTTTCAACTGCACCCCTCACGATACCCCTTTTCTCTTCCTTCACAAGATGGGTCATGTTCGGGAGGGGTACCTTCTTCACCCTCAGCCCCTTCTCCCTGGCAAAACGGGTGAGGATCACCTCCACCTCGAAGCGGCTTCTCCCCACACCGGCATCAAGAAAGAGGTCTTTCCTGATCGCCCGTTGGCCGGAGATAGAAGGGGCGAGCAATTGGGCATAATCCGTGAACCTGCGGCCGTTTTGGAATACGCCTACAGTCATATCTGCTTCATCCTTGAGGACAGGCTCGAGGAGGTCGACTACGTGCTGAGGAGTGAGGCCCTGCAGGTCAGCGTCCAGAAAAAGGAGCACATCCCCCTTTGCCCTTCTCGCGCCAGCTGTCATGGCAGCACCCTTGCCGCGGTTCGCGGGGAGCCGGATCACCGTCGCCCCGTGCCTCTCCGCAACCTCAGCTGTTCCATCCTTGGAACCATCATCCACAACAATGATCTCATCAACCAAAGGCACCTTCTTCAAGACCTCGATTATGCGCCCGACCGTCAAGGCCTCATTATATGCGGGAACAACAGCACTGACTCCCAACCCAATACCCCCTGCCTCTCCCTATAACCGAAACAGCCTAGATCTATTATAGCCATCTTTTGGATTGCTACAAGCTCCACCGCTCTTGTCCATGTCCAACGATCGAGAGGGCTGGCTCCATACTCCAAACATCAGTATTGCAATTTCTTGGGGAACATGATAGGATATTGCTTGGTTGAGCGCCAGGGGCATAAAGGGGGTGAAAAGGTGGCAAAAAACCGTTCGGCAATGAAGAGGGCAAGGCAGGCTTTGGTCCGCGCCAGGCGCAACGCTGCCCGGAAGTCAGCCATGAAAACAGCGATCAAGAAGTTCGAGCAATCGCTGGCCACCGGCGACCGGGCGTTGATCGAAGCAGCCTATAAGAGAGCGATAAAGCTGATCGACAAAACAGCATCCAAGGGAGTTATTCACCCCAACAAGAGAGACCGCAAGAAATCCCAGCTCACGAGGAAGCTGAACCAGGTGCTGGCGGCTATGTAACGCTGCAAAAACAAAAAATTTTAAGAGAACCACCTCTTGCCCTGCAGGGTGAGGGGTTTTTTGATCTTCAGGGAGATCTCGACAACACCCGACTCCAGCAGAAGCTGAGGATTGCCCCTCCCTTGCTTAATAGCGACATCGAGATCCAGGAGGCAGTCGATTATCCATTCCAGCTTCTCCATCGAGAGAGAGCGGAGCTGCTGGTACATCCTCCTTGCCAAAAAGACCTGTATCCCCATCGCTTCTGGAAGCTTCTGGGGACGCACGCCCTCCTCCAACAAACAGGCCATCTCCAACAGCTGTAGGAAATAGCGCGACAAGAGAGTCACCACCAGAACAGGGGGCTCCCCCTTTGCGGAAATCTCTGACAAGATCTCCCTCACCAAATCTGTCTTTCCATCTGCCACAGCAGAGGCCAATTCGAAGACACTGCGCTGGTGAGTGAAGCTACAGATCTCCTTGAGAACCTCCGTGGTGATCGTCCTCCCATCATCGCCGAGATATAAAGAGGCCTTTTCGATCTCCCGGCACATCCTCTCCAGCTGATCGCCGCAAACGAAGCGCAGATATTCTGCTGCAGAAGGAGATATCTCCTTCTTCCAGAAGCGGGCCTCCTCTGCGATCCAGCGCACAAGATCCTTACCCCGCAACGGCGAACAGTCCACCACCCACCCTCTCTCAACCAGCAAGCGGAAGGCCTTGTGAGAGGGCTGGAGCCTTTCTCTGGGGATCAACACCAACACCGTCGAGGGGCTAGCGGCTTCCAGATAGGCTTCTACCGCAGCAGCAGGAGTGTCATGGAGCACCAGCAGCCGCTTTCCGGAGCCGAAAGGGGCGATAGCCAGCATCTGGCGGATCTCCGCCTCGGCGCTGGCTCCCTCTAATTCCAGCCAGTCGAGATACCCATATCCCCTCTCGAGACAGCGGCGCAACCCCATGATAATCTCCCGCTGCAGAAAGCGGTCTTCCCCCTGGAGCAAAAGCAAAGAAGGGAGTTCCCCCTTCTCCAGCCTTCTCCTGGCATCATAGTACGTGAGCAGAGGCAACAGCAACACCCCGCTATGCGAGTGTGTATCCACCGCTAAAGTCTGATCATTCTCCCCCGCCCCCCATTATTCCTG
>JBNATO010000008.1:0-20449 GCA_049701555.1 Thermacetogeniaceae bacterium
AGGCCCGCGACGGCGCCCATGCCGGTCATCGCCCCGAAGACCTTCCCCGCCCACTTCTCTTCGGGGACGCCTAACCACTTCAGGTACCCCTGGAGGAGGTTTCTGACTACTTCGGCGATGGGTATCAGCGCCGATAAGGCGACAATCGGGACCCAGAAGGGCATGCCCTTTTCGCTGGCGAACATCGTGAAGTACAGGCTTAAAGTGACCGCGTGCGCCGCCTGCATGAACACGTTCGAAGTGAGCTCCCCTATCCAGACGCCTATCGGCTGGGAGTTCCTGCCGGCAGCCCACGAAAAGGCGAAGAACGGGGTCAAGACCAGTATCGCGGCCAGGACGAACTTCCGTATCACGTACAGGAAGTTGAGGTAAAACCTTATGCCGATGAAGGCGAGCCTCACGAGGGCGCCGCCGAGCGTCCCCGAGTAGTCCTGCGACAGCGACATCGCGTTTGGAAGGCTCCCGGTCTTAGCCACCGTAGCGGCGTAGAAGAAGTCGACTATCCAGTCGTTCAAATCGGCCAGTATGTGGAATATCAGGAGTGCCGACATCACGATGAACACCGCCATGAGTATGTGCAGGAGGTCCAATTTCGCGTCGGCCTGCTTCGACGGGTTAGCTATCGGGGAAATCATCGTCCTGTACCCCGACACGACGAACGAAAACGCCATCAAGATTCCGACGAAGCCCGCCGTGAGCGTGTACCACTTGACCAACCTGTCCCAGTCTTCCTCGTCGAAGGGCCCCACGCCCTTGTTTACCTTCTTCCCGCTGTCGTCGTGGTTGAAAATCAGTTCGTTCTCGGGGGTTATATGGAACAACTTTTCAATGACGAAGGCCAGCCCCTCAATCGGCGCGGCCAGGACCTTCTCAAATGGACCAGGAGTATAACTTTCCTCTGTTCCACCGTTTTCCCCTGTATCCGTCGTGCCCCCAGCAGAACCACCCTCATCGGTCTGCTCTGTCTTGCCCCAGACCACCTTCGCGCTCGCCTGGTCCTTCAGTTCGTTGTTGGAATAGAGCTTCACCGTAACCGTATACGTCTGGCCGTCCTTCGGGTTTCGGGGTTTATACACATAGCTCCAGGGGTTAGCTGTGCTTGAATTCTCTTCTTTTCCGTCGACGTAAAGCCTTGCTACAGCGACCCCGAACATAGGCTGTTTATAACTCACGTATATTTCAATCGCGCCCGTAGGGTTATCTTTGCTCTCAGCGTAGCTTGCTTCAAATTTCTCTATCTTGTACGGCTTGTCGACTTCGCCGCACGCAACATCTATGCTGAGCGTGTTGAAAACCCTGCCGTCTTTTCCTTTAAACTGCGCCTCGACTCTGTATTTATCGCCGCTTTCTGCGTCTTTGGGCTTAAACTCGCCGTGACAGCGGAAGTACGTCTGGTCGTCCAAATTGCTGTCGTAGCTCATTTTTACTTCCGATTCCCTGCCGTTCCCTACGACCACTATATTCACGCTGTCGGGCTTGACCTTCTCAAACAATTTCTTGTCGGCGCCGTACTTGTCGAGGCGGCACTCTGCTACAATTTTGATGCAGTGGTCATTGTCGTCCCACCAGGAGCTCAGCCTGCACCCTTTCCCGGTAGTTGTGTCCGCACGGGCAGGGGCCGCCAGGAAAGCAGATGAAAAGAAAACAGCTATAGATAGTACGCATGCAAGTATGCAAATCTTGCGTCTGGTCATCGTATAAGCCCCCTTGTTCGCCGTCTGTGCATGTTTCTTAGAGCAACCCGGCCAGCTCTGTTAGAGTGCGCTTCAGTTCCTGACGCAATTTCAGGGCCTTATCGGGGTCACCGAGCTCCGCAACACCTGCGATTGCGCTGCTTGTGAAAAGCAGGAAACCCCTGCTCAGATTCGCTCCCCTCTCGGAGACAAGAGCGAGTTCATCCGGGTCAGTGACCAGCTTATAAGCCCCACCGACACCGTACACTCTGTGGCCCCACGCCCTCAGCGTGCGCGCCAGGCCGCGCACCCTGGCGCGGTTCTGGTGGGTGTCCTTGCCGTACAACACTTCGGCCAGCTCTCCAGTGGAGATTCCAAACGGGTACTGGGCCTCCAGCAGCTTCAGCATCTCCGCCGCAAGGCACTCCATGCTCTCACCTCCCTAAAAAAGACTGGAACAGCCTTGGACTTCATTTGTCCGGATTCCTCTTTATCAGATGAAGGTTCGGTTTGCCCGGCTCCAGAGCATCCCACACTTCCGATATCTTGGACGCGGCCGCTTTCAGGGCAGCGTCAAACCCTCTGAAGAGCAGCGCGTCCCCCACGACTTCAATCATATCGCCCAGTTCGTCGCCCGGCGTGCCGTGCACGCGGGCCGCGGCGAGTAATCTAGTCCGGTGTTTCTCCAATATATGTGCCAGCGCAGTCGCTAAAGAAGCCGCGTCTCTAGACGCCTCTTGCATTAACCCCTGAAACTCCAGGTGCTCCTTCGACCACTGCGGGGGCTTCGGACGGCTCTTCTCCTTCTCTAACTCTTTGCGAGCTTGGTCTAGCATCTTCTGGAGCCGCTTATTTTCGCTCTCCAGCGCGCGGAGTCTGGTTTCCTTCTTCTCCTTTTCGGCTGCCACGTCGCGGAAGCGGCTCTCAAACCATTCTTTCTCTTTCAAGAGCTCGGCGTTCTGCTTCCTGACGGCCTCCAGCTCGGCTTCAAGAGCCGGGTCGGTCCGGTAAACGACTTTTTCTATGACCTTCTCGACACTGTTTGTTTCCAGTTCTTTTAACCTGAGCTTCAAAATTTCTGCTTCTTCCTGACTCTTCTTGAGCTTGTTCTGCAGCTCTGCAAGGGCGCCCTCCTCCGACGGGGAAAGCGATATCTGGATGTCGCCAATTTGCTTGGAGAGGGACAGGTTCTCATCTTCCAGCTCCATCAGGCGGTTCGTCAGCGATTCCTTCTCTCTTCTCAGAAACTCAAGCTCCCTTTTTAGTTCCTGTGCCTCTTTTACTGTGAGACCACAAACACCGGACTCGCTCAAGGTTCCGAGCAACTGCTCCTGCTCTTCGACCGAGAGAAACGCTAAAGAGTAAGCCGCGGTCTGACTGAGCTTGCCCTGAGAGACGAGATGCTGTAAAGGGGGAATGAGGTCGTTGAGCTTGATGGAACGATAAAATTCGTCTTTACCGGTATAGCCCGCCTCCCTCGCCAGCTCTTTTACAGATTTTGGGGTAGCATTTTGCGACCCCATATTTTTCCTTTTCTTCCAGTACTCCAGCATGTACTTGTCCCGTCTGGCCTTTTTGATCGGGTCCCGGCAAACTCTCCGCTCGTCGTTGTCCGCGATGAGCAGGTATTCCAAATAGTCCTGGTCTCCGTTGACAATCACAACGGGCACCTTCTCAAGGCCCAACTCCTTCGCCACCGCGAGCCGTATGTGCCCAGATATTACTGTGAAATCAGGCGTGACCTTCAGCGGGTCGCGAATGCCCTCAGTCTCAATGCTCCGCTTAATCGCTTCGTATTCCTCGGGCGAAGGCTTCGAGTAGTAGTGTTCGTTTTTCGGATGGGGTTTAAGAAGTTGAACAGGAACTTCGTTCACCCATCAGACCCCCTTTCTTCTCGTCCTTACACGCCACAAGCACCCTATTGCAAAAGCAGCGCACAACAGACCCGCCTGAACACCGTGGCTCCTGATAAACGCCTGGACGGTAAAGTACACACGGTCCAGGAGCGAAGCAATGAGGCATATAAGCACAAAGACAACTGCAACAGGCGCCGCGCCTTCAGCGTCTACAAAACTGCTCTGAAGAGGAAAACACATGAATTCATCCTCTTCTTCCTCTTCCTCGTTGATGGATACTAGAATTTCAGGATGTTCCAAGACCTTTTCGTTAAACTCAGATATGCCGAACACAAAGCATCACCTTGCAAACTTTTGTTGTCATAAAATAACAACGCCCGGTGTTCCCGGGCGTTGTCGCCTGTTCTACTTAACTGCTTCGATATTCTTGACAACGATTGCGTTTACTATCCCAGTTGGCCCTGGGACTATAACCGGCGCGCCGGTGACCTTGACCTTTTTGTTCATCTTAACTGCGTCGACGACCGGCCTGTAGAGATTGCTCGGGGCGATCAGCACGTACCTGTTGACAAGCGGCGGGACCGGGAACAGTCCCGGCTTGTCTTTGTAGCACACCGGAGGAATTAACTCAAAACGCGGTAGGTCGCCGTTCACGACCCTGATGTAGCCGGTGACGGTAGTCGTCGGCAGCGTGATGCCGTCGTTCGTCTGGGCCAGTGCCGGTACTACAAGTGCAAAAATCAGCACAGCAGCCAAAATTCCAACAACTGCTTTCTTCATCCAAAACACCCCCTTCCTGAGAAAATAAAAACGGGAAAACCGCGCTCTCAGAGAGACACACGGTTTTCCCGTCACTTGACATTATAACTCAAAACAGATATAAATCAAACCATCTCATCTGGCTTCTTCCCCAGCATCTCCCACTCCCACGGTGTCACATAGACCCTGACTTTTGCCATCTCATCCATGACGTTCAGGACCCCGAAGCCGCGCTTCCTGATGGAGTTTATATATTCTTTCACGCCGTCGGAGTAGCCGAGGGTCCTGCATAAAAGCTCCGCTTCGTCGGCCTTGCAGCGCATGAGGAACGCCGCGGCGCACTGCGCGATGATATTCCTGCCCTCCTCCGAGGCGAAGTCCCTGAACGACTGGGTAGCCAGTATCAGAGACGTCTTGTACTTGCGCCCGCGCTTCGCGGCGGCCAGCAGGAAATTCACGGAATTGGGGTGCCTCATGAAGACCCACGCCTCGTCGACCAGTAAAACCTTCTCGACGTCCTTCTGGGCCTTCACGAACCGCTCCCAGAGCCACAGGAATATCGCCTGCATCGCGTAAAATCTCAACAGTTCGTCTTTCTCCGTGGCCCTCAGGTCGAAGCACAGGGCCGGAACGTCCTGGACGGATATCTTCGTCTCCCCGTCCAGGAAACCGAGGGCGCCGCCTCTTGTAAAGGGTTTTAACAGAAACGCAGTCCTTTCGTCTTTAATTCTTTTTACAAAGTCCGATATGGTCGGCATTCTTTTTTTGACCTTCCCGACCGCAAATGAGCCGTCAGGTAATCTCTTCCCTCCGGGTTCGTATAAGCTTTCAGGGTCTATCGTTATCCCGCGCGATGCGTACTCTTCCCTCAAAGCCTCTTCGATGCACGTTTCTCCGTCCGCACCTAATTTTTCGCCGCGGCGCTCGAGGACCGCCGAGAACAGGGCCGCGACCTCACGGACCTTCCCGGGGACGTCGATGTAGTAAACTTTCCTCTGGTCGTCCCACTCGGGCTCAAGGTCCAGTATGTTGAAAACGGGCTCCGCCGCAGGGTCGAGCCTCACGACGAGGCCCCCCATCTTTTCGGTTATCGTGCGGAACTCGCCCTCTATGTCGAGGAACGCAGCCTTCCTCCCGCGGGCTATGTTCCGGCCCACCAGGACGCTCACGGTGACGGACTTTCCGGCGCCGGTCTGCCCGAACACGAACATGTGCGGGGCGAACATCTCGTTGCCGAACAGGTCCAGGAAGACCGGCGACCCTGTCTCTAAATTGAACCCCACGAAGACCCCCGAGGCGTGGCCCACGTCGCACGATATCAGGGGGGCCAGGCACGCCGTGCCGCCCGACAGAAGGTTCTGGTACTGCCACCTGGAGCTCGCAGGCGGAAGTATCCCGAAGGGCAGCAGGTGGTGCATTCCTCTGTCCTGCCAGTACTCTAAAGCCTGGACCCTTATGCCTGCACCGGCCATCAAATTCTCGAACTGCTGGCACCTGGTCTCCAGTTCATCCGGGGACTGCGCCGCTATCGCGAACAGCAGGCAGCAGTAGTACATCCTGTCATGCCCGAACTGAATCGCCTGGCGGACGCTCTCGGCCTCGGCCATCCTGCGCTCCAGCTCGGGCCTGTTAGTGATGCGCCCGCCGCGGACGACTTCGAGCTCGTACTGAGAGGCCGCTTCGGTGTACTTCCTCGTGAGCTTGTTGGCCGCCTCCCTGTTCGGTATCGGCGCGACGTGCAGCGACACATCGACGTCCCCGAAGCTGTAGGCGCTGTTCAGGACCCACGGGACCAGGACGGCGGGCAGAACGGCGGTGGAGTAAATCCTTTTGTAGACCCCGTTGATTCTGAACTCACGGACTCCGACGGACATCCCGTCGGGCGCGTACAGATTCTTCAAGGGACTTTCTTCCGCGCGGCTTTCAGGTTTTTTCTTTCTCCTGAGCATACGCGTTCGCACCTTTCCAGTCGATAATCCTTCCGAGCGAATCAACAG
The DNA here is from genome assembly GCA_049701555.1 of Thermacetogeniaceae bacterium. Lineage (GTDB taxonomy): Bacteria > Bacillota > DSM-12270 > Thermacetogeniales > Thermacetogeniaceae > JBNATO01. Next base: position 6,286 of record JBNATO010000008.1, read on the forward strand.
CCTCCGCCGGGCGGAATATCCTGCCCGGGTTGAAGACGTCGTGGAGGAGGTTCAAAACCTGCTCCGGTGTGAGGACCTCCGTCCGCACGCCGCCGGAGTGCATCGCCGCTCTGAAAAGCGAGACCCTCCTGCAGAGCTCCTGCTCGGGGGGCCTCTGCGGGGAGTCGACGCCTATCACGGCGTAGGAGCGCCTCACCTTGACGCTCCTCTCCGCCGAAAGGTAGGCGTACAGGTCCATCATCGCCAGGGCGTATTCGGCGGGACCCCCTGTGAGGTCGGAAGCCGCTTCAGCCAGGTCCGCCGCCGCCTTCTTTAAGTCGACCATCTCCGAGACGGTGAAGAACTGCACGTAGAAGTCCAGCGACAGCACGGACGACCTCAGGGCGTTCATCGCCGCTTCCTTCTCCTGGTACGACAGGAGGAAGAAGTTTACCCCACGGATTCTGCTGACCATCCGGTACCTGTTTCCTGAAAGGACGAGCATCCCGTACCTGAAGTCGACCCCGTTCTCGTCTATGCCGGAGACTTCACGCACGTCCAAAACGGGGCATATCATGTCGAACAGGTCCTGTGTTTTCTTCGGCATCGATATCACCAGAAAAAATCAATTTTTTGGAGGCCACTCTTTCTGGAGCTTCCTGAACCTTATAACCGAAACTATGTACTGGTCCAGAGGGCCCCCAGCAAACATCCGGCAGTCGGGGCCCGACAAAACGCCGAAAGCGAACCCCGGAGCGCCGAAGACGACGAGCATCAAAACAATCGTCAAAGGGTCCAACGTGCCGGTAAGCAGCCAGTATATCGTGCTCACAAACCCGGCGGCCGCGACGCCCGCCATGGAATAAACAAACTGCCTGAGGGTGAAGCGGCCGCCGATTACTTTGTCTTCCTTGTCGAACTGAACCGGAGTCGGGTAGTACATAGTGCCACCTCACGCGGTGCCTGCGCTGAGCTTGCCGACGACGGCTTTAGCCAGGAGCCAGGCGAAGAACACAAGCGCAGCGCCGCCTATCGCGTAGAGAAGTATCGACTTCGCCCGGGCGTTCTCCTAAGGATTGTCCCCGGTCGTCATCACTTTAAAGCCAGCGTAGACCAGCACTCCGAACAGTATGACTCCGACGAACCCAGCTATCATGTTGATGAGGCCTATCGCCTTGTTCGCCAGCTCTCCCGCCGCCTGGGTCGCGTCGGCGCCGTTCATCTCTTCTCCGAAGACTTCTATCTTGGTTGCAGCGTAAGCGGGCATCACGTTCATCCAGAGCAAAGCAGATGTGACGAAAGCCGAAAGCGCCGAAGCTGCTTTCTTTAAGAATTTGAGCATCCTACATTCCCCCTTTCTTAACCGTGTTTCCGATGTGTTGAAACAGGCCCACAATCATCGGGGCCATGTACAGAAGGATGTACCCCAGAAGAGCGCACAGCATTCCGCCTATTATCTTCTTCCTCGACTCCGGCATGAGGGCCGCCGCTATGAAGCCTATGGCGAGCACCGCGATAACCACGAGAAGCAAATAGTCGCCCGCCCGGATGAGCGCATGGTGCGTCGAATTTGCCACGCTCCAGAGCTTGTCCATGAGCTCCTGCCCGGCCCCCGACGTGTCTCTGAAGCCGTATGCATTCAGGCCCACAAAAATCTCCTCCTCAGTGGATAGCGTGCTGAGCCAGGCCCTTGAACAGGCCAACGATGTAGGGCGCGCCGTAGTACAGTATCAGCCCGAACCCGACGGACAGGACAGCTCCGACGACCCTGTGGAGCAGCTTCATGCCGCTGAAGATTACGAATAAGGCGCAGATACCCGAAGCTATGAGCACTCCTACGGCTACCGCGTCGGCGACCGGGCTCGCCGCGTCGTAGAGCGAGTTCAGCATGGAAGTCGTCCTTTGGGCGAACTCCTGCGGGCTCACGGGTCTGATTCCCCCGTACTGCGCCGCGTCCGTCTGCTGAACCGGCTGAGCAACCTGGCCTTCGGCGAGCACCGGAGCAGCAAACAAAACAAGCAGCACAAGCGACAGCAAAACCGCAGCGGGCAGCTTGAAGACCCTGAGCATATGCCGACACCCCCTTTCGAAAACGGATGAAAATTCCCACAAAAAAACTGAAAGCGCCCGGAATTCCCGGGCGCTGTTCACGCGCGTACCGCTCACATCTAGGGTTGAAAAATTGGGTACAAAAATTTCTTAAAAAAGAGCGCACTAACCCTTCTTTTGCTTATATATTCTACCACACTCTTAACTGAAGCGTAAACTCCTGCACTAGTTCGCTGTCCAAAAGTTGTTTCTTGTTGTATAACTCTTCCTTAAAAAATCTTCCTTAAAAAAATTGCTAAAAATATTGCTGAGACCATAAACATCTTTCATAGGTAGATCTATAGCCACCAGGATTGGTGTTCTTGTGCGCAAAAACTTGTAGAAAGAAACCTGAAAACACTGATAATTCTTTTCTCTGGCAAAAATCTTCAACCATACACAGTCCTAGGAAGATAAAAGTGCAGCTTGCCTTTTTTCTTATGACATGTCTGCTAGTTTTTGGGCTACCATTCGCCAGCGGCACCGAGGGCAAAGATTTTCTCCTTCAAAGTCAAGACCAAAACTGGTTTTAAGATGCTCTATAAACGGTTTAGGAGCAAACAAACAACCACAAAACTCACATTTCTTAAGTTCTACTTCTGAATGCCAAGGCTCACTCTTAAGTTTAGTACCTATAACTGTGAAGATTACATCTCCTGTAGGGCAAACCTGAAGACATGCCTGGCAACCAAGGCAATCAATCGCCGACTTGCCAAATGGAGGCATCACTTTCCTACGGGGTCCCCTGAAGGCGAAACCGATTGCTGATACACCAATGCTCTCGCAGGCTCGAACACAGAGGCCGCACAGAATACATCGTGTCATCTCCTGGTCTGTCATGCTCCTTGGAGGGAGAGTAACCCCTAGCTTTAACGCCAAGTTCTTAATTACTTCTGCTTCAGGTGCACTCTCCAATAGTAGTTTCACTAATACTTTTCTTGTTCGTTGTACCCTTGGGCTCTCGGTTTCAACAACGAGACCGTCTGTTGGTGGAAGGGTACATGAAGCAGCAAGACTCGGCTTACCTCCAGCCTTGACTTCCACGAGACAAAGACGGCAGGCACCATACGCAGGTAGCCCGGGATGCTCGCAGAGGGTGGGAATCCAGATACCTTCCCTCCTTGCTACCTCCAGAACCGTTTTTGCCCCTTTAACAGGTAAGGTTTGACCGTCGATAGTTATAAAGCTCACTTTTTTTACCTCCCCCGAGGAACGACCTTGACTGCCTTGTTCCTGCAAACGTCCAAACAGGAGCGACAACGGATACACTTTTCTGAATCAAGATGGTGGGGCTTCTCTTTTTCTCCAGTTATCGCTTCTTGAGGACAAACATCTTTGCACCTGCCGCAGCCTGTACACCGATCAGGATCAATATTAAGCTGGAAGAGCTCTCTGCAAACCCCTGCAGGACAGAACCGGTCTTTGATATGAATTTCGTACTCTTTTCTGAAGTATTTGAGAGTGGAAAGTACAGGATTAGGAGCAGTCTGTCCAAGACCGCACAGAGAAGCTTCTTTAATCGCCCAAGCAAGTTCCTCAAGTTCTTCGAGGTCTTCCATTTCAGCCTTTCCTTCACAGATTTTAGTGAGAATAGTAAGCATCTTTTTGGTGCCTTCACGGCAAGGGAGACACTTACCACATGATTCATCTTGAGTGAAAGTAAGAAAGTAACGGGCAACATCGACCATACAGGTTCTTTCATCCATGACCACCATCCCACCAGAACCCATGATCGAGCCCGCTTGGGTGAGGGCTTCGTAGTCCACAGGTAGTTCGAGTTTCTCTGCGGGAATACAGCCTCCCGAAGGACCTCCAGTCTGGACAGCTTTAATGGTGAATCTACCGGTTCCACCTCCAATTTCTTCAACGATCTGGCGCAAACTAGTCCCCATTGGGACTTCTACGAGTCCGTTGTTCCTGACATTACCCACAAGAGCAAAGACTTTGGTGCCCTTGCTTGTCTCAGTGCCTAAACTACTGAACCATTCAGCCCCGCGACAGATTATCACCGGAACGTTTGCCCAGGTCTCAACATTGTTGATGCAAGTCGGCTGGCCCCAAAGCCCCTTTTCCGCCGGATAAGGAGGCCGCGGCTGTGGCTCACCCATCTTACCCTCAATCGAGGCGATAAGCGCTGTCTCTTCTCCGCAAACAAACGCTCCCTGACCTTTTACTACTTTTAGCCGAAAGCTGAAACCCGAACCTAAAATGTTCTCTCCTAGAAAGCCCGCACCCTCAGCTTGAGCGATGGCTTCCTGAATCGTTGCTACTGCTAAGGGGTACTCAGCTCTTACATAGATAATTCCTATTTCAGCACCAATGGCGTAAGCACCGATGGCCATCCCTTCAATAACTGTGTGCGGGTCTCCCTCCAGTATGCTCCGGTCCATGTACGCACCAGGATCACCTTCATCCGCGTTGCAGATGATGTATTTTGGTAAGTTCGGTCTCTGCCTCGTGAGAGACCACTTGCGGCCTGTTGGAAACCCTCCTCCCCCACGACCCCTGAGTCCTGACTTTGCAATTTCTTCAATAACAGCCTTTGGCTCCATTTGGAGTGCTTTGTACAAGGCTTGATACCCGCCCCGGGCAGTATATTCAGCAATACTGCTAGGGTCAATGATCCCGCAGTTTCTAGTGGCAATCTTCACTTGGGTGGCGTAAAAAGGGTGTTCCTGAAGCAGAGGAGGAGTTGGCTCTTCGTTAGAAAACTCTATAATCTTCCCAGAAAGAGGATTCTCGTCTGCATATACCTTGCCAAGAAGGCGGCGGTGTGAAAGTCTTCCAGAAGCAATCCCCTCAAGTAGTTGGATGACCAGTTCCTGGTCTACCCGTGCGTAGATATAACGAGGGCATCCTGGCAACTGTACTGAAACCAACGGTTCCTGCTGGCAAAACCCAAGACAACCTGTTTTGGCAACTACTGCATCTAACCCTCTGGCGCGGACTTCCCGAGCAAAGGCTTCGTAAATGTGTTGCGCCCCGGAAGCACGGCCACAAGTGGCCATACCCACGCTTATCTTGGGCTTCTTAGGATATAGCGTCTGAAGTCCTTCTTGGATAAACTGTTCAAGACTCATCCAGCTCGCCATCCCCTTTACCTCCCTTCCACCGAGCTAAAATTTCTGGGATCTGCTCAGTCTTGACTCTCCCATAGGTAGTTCCGTCAATACTGACTACTGGTGAAAGGCTACAGCAGCCAAGGCAACGAACTGCTTCGAGAGTGAATAATCCATCATCCGTGGTCTCGCCTTCCTTGATTCCCAGCTCCTTTTCTAAACGTTCGGTCAGTTGACCAGCCCCCCTGACATGGCATGCCGTTCCGTGGCAGACCGAAATCAGATGTCGACCCTTTGGCTCAAGGCTAAAGGCGCTGTAAAATGTGGCCACACCGAAAACCCTACTCAAGGGAACCTTAAGTTCTTCGGCTACAACACGCAGAACATCCTCAGGGAGGTAACGAAATTTCCGCTGAATCGCCTCAAGAATCCCCAGAAGCCTGCCTTCCGGTTCAGGGTGACAGGCGATAATTCCCTTTACCTCTAAAAGGTCCATGGTCAATCCCTCCTTATTCTATTGAACACAGGAACAAACCGGACAAGTAGCTAGACGTTGCAACGGAAGCTCTAAAAACTGGTCAAGGAGGAGATCCCAAACAAGGCGGTACCCGGATTTGACAACTCCACATCCTGTCAAATACTTTATGGCGATTGTGGAAAGCTGTATCCCAATTAAACCAGCAGTAACTCCAAGTACAGAACTTTCAGAAAGCTCTGGAAAGTTTTCATCAAGCACACAGCTGAGACACGGTGTCTTGTTAGGCTCTACGACAATAATTTCTCCGCTTAGATCCTGAGCAAACCCGTGTGCAACTACTATTCCTCGCCTGACACACACAGCATCTACTTCCAAGCGGCTTTTGTGCTGGTCAAAAGCATCAATCACAAAAGAGGACTTTTCTGCTATGCGGATGATGTCAATGGTTCCGACATTCTTTATCAAAATCTCTATACCTATAAATGGATTTAATCTTTGCAATCGCTCTGCTGCTACCTTAGCCTTCGGCTTGCCTATATCCCCGCGATCGTAGAGAATCTGCCTATTCAGGTTTTCTATGCTAACATCATCTTTATCAACAAGTATGAGTTTTCCGACACCTGCAGCAGCCAGATATAAAGCTGCGGCACAGCCAACCCCACCTACACCAAAAATAGCCACAGTGCTCTTCTTCAACCTGAACTGAGCATCCTCACCAAACTGAGGAATTGCTATTTGGCGCTTCCACTGTTCTTTTTCTTCTCTGGTCAACATCGTACATAGTCATCCTTTCCAAAAAATCAAGCCGCACCACTAATAGGACCAAAAGAGATGATATCACCCTCGCTAAGCTTAGTTGCTAAACCATCGGGGAAAAGCTTCTCATCGTTCAAGTCCTTAGTGTTAAGGTAGATGTTAAAGTAGTCCCTTTCGCTGTATAGTGGCCGGATAAAACATATTTGTTCAAATTTGTAGCCGTACCTCTTAGTCAAAATCTCTATAAGTTCTTTAATGGTGATATTTTCGGGAACATCTAGTTCTTCCAAAAGTTTTTTTGTAAGCGAAGAAACAAAACCATAATACCGTACTGTTATCCGCACAGTTAATACCTCCAAAATTCAGATCATCAAGATTCAGATCATCGAGAATGAGACCGCAGGTAACTCCTGTCTTTTACACCACACATATATACCACTCAGCATCATTCAGCATCATATGGTGGTTTATAAAGATATACGAAATTCTGAAGTACTGCTAAACTAAGCTCGTCTACCCTTTGTATTTCCAATAGGCGTTTCCACGGTTCCCTTGTAGGTTTACTGCTTCCTCTCAGTGGTAGCTACATCTACTAAGGATAAAGATTTTTTATTAATCTTCATCCATCTCTGAAGCCCATGAGACACCTCACTGTCCTTTGCCGTTCTAAACTTCCATCTGGAAGCCTTTGCTCATACCAAAAATGAAGACTGCGGAGAGGGGAAAACCCCTCCCCGCGATTTATCTCCATGCTCCTCAGCCTTGCCCTTGCGAAGCAATCTTCTTAAGATACTTCTGACGATAGGGCTCCAGCTCTTTTGCCACATCGTCTAGGCCATACTCTTCAAGAACCTCAGGCTTAGGAAATCCTGTCTCAGGATCCCAGCCGCGCACTTCATAGTAGCGAGGCAGCAGATCAGCTTCTGGGAAAACCACACCCTTGTTAGGCCCTTCGGGCATCGGCTCTTGGGTAAATCTCTTCGGGTTCTTGTCCTCCAGCCTTCCGACAAGGAGCCTGTTCCAGTAGGCACGCTCAAGATGAACAACGCGACCGCCGATCTTCAAGAGATCCTCAGGCTTGTAGTCAATTCCCACTCCAGTAGATAGAAGTTCAGCCATATCTTCAAGAAGCACAGCAAACGACCAGCTATGGGCAAAAGTGCATTGGGTAAGGCAGTCCCCTACAGCTTTGAGTTCCTCCTGATAACGGGCAAGCTCGGGCTTCTTCACGGTGGTGAGACGCTCTTCTGCTTCACTGGTTCCTACAATTTTTTCCACCAACCCTGGGTAGAACCTTCCTGTCAATTCGAGGCATGCCAGACCCTGAAGGTGGTCACCTCCCCTCCTTCCGGTAGCAAAGCCGATCCCGAAAGCAAAGCCCAACCCGCGCGGATCATCTTGAGACATGTCATGACCTTTAACAGTCATAGTATAGTCGATCCCTACTCCGCCAAAATGCAAGGAAGCACGATAAGAACCTTCGGCAAGGATATCCCCAAAACCTTCGCGGTAAGCAATCATTTTAATAAGCTTATCAATTACTTCCTCATTACCCCATTCCAAAGGAATGCCTCCTGTCTCCTTAGGACCAAGCAAACCTTTCTCCCAACACTCCATGGCCCATGCAATAGCCCCGCCCAAGGAGCAAGAATCCATTCCTAACTCATTGCAGAGAAAACTATTGTGGATCACTGAAGCAGTATCAAGAAGGCCTAGACGTGAGCCGATCGCTGTGAGTGTCTCATACTCAGGGCCTCCGCCCTCTTCTCCTGCGAATATACCCTGTGGAATCTTACTGTACCTGCCGCAACTAATCGGACAGGCAAAACATCCTTCACGGTGGGCAAGGAAGTTGTCTCTGTGGTATTCGCCGCTCAAGAGCTTAGCATCAGGGTGAGTACCTGACTGGAAATTGCGCCAGCAGAACCAACCTTGCTCATAAGCGGCTGGCATTGTCAGTAACCATGTTCCTTGATCATAAAGGGTTTTAACCATAATGTCTTCCTTCTGCTTGAAACGCAACCTGGCGCAAACATCAAAGAACTCCTTTGGCTTAGCTATGAGAACTGGTCTAGTCCCCTTGACAGCAATGGCCTTCAGGTTCTTGGAGCCCATTACAGCGCCCATGCCAGTTCTACCAGCGGCTCTGGATACATCGTTAAGAATACAGGCGAAGCGAACTAGGTTTTCTCCTGCAGGGCCAATCATAGCAACGTGGATTTCAGGATCGCCCAGCTCTTCTTTTATCATCTCGTCTGCTTGCGAGACAACCTTGCCCCAGAAATGGCGAGCATCCCGAATCTCGACATTATCATCACAGATCCATAGGTAGACAGGATGAGGCGCTTTGCCTTGGATCACGATCTGATCATAACCTGCATACTTTAGTTCAGCTCCCCAGTGACCTCCCATATTGGAATCACCGACACCGCAGGGATACTGGAGCGGAGAACGGGAAGTAACGGTTGTCCTACCACTGCAAGGAGAGAAAGTTCCCGTTAGGGGGCCAACACCAAATATCAGTCTATTTTCAGGATCAAACGGTTCAACATCAGGGCCAACTTCTTCGTAGAGCACAGCTATATTAAAGCCGCGGCCTCCAAGCCACTTCTCCCGAAACTTGGGCTCAATAGCCTCGACCTTCCATTCACCTTTCGATAAATCGACCCTCAGCCTTCTACCGGTCCAACCATAAAGCATTTAAATTCCTCCTTCCCCGCTCGCATACTTGGAGAAGAACTCTCTTCTTTTAGCTGCGAGAGACTTGTCCATTGTCTCATAAGTAATAGCACCAGAGGGACAGAACTTTACGCACATAGGGTCTCCGTTGCAGAGGTTGCACTTCATTGCTACTTTCCTTTCGGGGTGATAGTGAGCCTGTCCAAACGGACACGCGATCGCACATGCCCGGCAGCCAATGCATTTGGTCTCCTCGACCACGACAGCACCAGTATCGGCGTTGACAGATATTGCTTTTACCGGGCAAACAAGCATACAATAAGGTTTGCTACAATTTGCACACGTTGTCGGGATGCTTATACCTTTAGCCTCAAACTTTACAACCCTGTTTCTCGAAAGCAAAGGACTGCATTTGCCTTCATTGTATAAGGAACATACCATCTCACATGTCCGGCACCCTGTACATTTTGCCGGATTGATAAATAGCATTTTTTGGGACATTCAAAAACCCCCTTTTTCTCTTTTTGTCCTCCAAAAACAAACACCGAAAATCCTGTGCTTGTACTCCCTAGACTTTCCCCTCCCTTTTCACTAGTTTATAAGTCTGCTAATCATCCATTATTTGCAAATTGCGTGCCAGAGCAAAAACCTATTCATTATCAGTCTTCTAAATGGCCAAAAAATAAAAAAGCCGACGCTTCGGCGTCTTCAGCCAAATCTTCGGTAAAAAAGTAGCCCAAAGAAGAAAAATAAAAACTAGACACTTATATAAGAGAATTATTTATCTTTTCTCTCGTTGAGATAATATCTCAGTTGTCGAGAAGTTAAATGGAGGAGTTTCGCTGCAGCCTGACGATCTCCTTTTGTAAAGAGTAGCGCACGTTCAATCATGTTCCTCACAAACCGGTCTTGGGCGTCGCGGAACAACTCAAGGAACTCAGGAATACCGCGTCCTTTTCCGGGAACCCACTGTTCCACGTATTTCCGAAAATAAGATTCCAGGAACTCCGGGAGATCAGGTTCTTTTCCAGCCACGCCCAAAGCCTGGCCTGCAGACGATAAAACCCTCAATTTCTCTGGTAGGTGGTGCGGCAGAATTACAGAACCATCCCGCAGAGCTAAAGTCCGGGTAACTACGTTGACAAGCTCGCGCACGTTCCCTGGCCAGGGATAATTAACAAGAATTTCCATTGCTTCGTCACTGTACCTAACACTGTTCTCATTAAGCCTATGGTATGTAACGTATTCAACAAGAAGGGGAATGTCTTCCTTACGTTCCCTTAGGGGTGGAATCTGCAAATTAACAGTATTCAGCCTGTAGAAAAGATCTTCTCGGAAGCGACCTTCGGCAACAGCCTTTCGGAGATCAATATTGGTGGTAGCAATTATCCGGACGTCAAAACAGTAAGTTTTCTCCCCACCAACACGGCGAAACTCGCGCGTCTCTATGGCCCTTAGTAATTTTGCTTGCATAGCGAGACTGGCTTCACCAAGCTCATCTAAAAGCAAGGTGCCCTTGTGGGCTATTTCGAAAACACCGCGCCTCTGATAAAGCGCTCCCGTAAAAGCTCCTTTCTCGTGACCAAAGAGTTCACTTTCAAGTAGTGTTTCTGTAAAAGCAGCACAGTTGACAGCAATAAAGGGATAACCAGCTCTCTTACTCATACGGTGTATATAACGAGCTAGAACTTCTTTTCCGGTTCCCGTTTCTCCTTCAATAAGTACAGTGAGGTCTTTATCAGCGATTTTTTTTGCCGTGGCCACAAGAGCACGCATCTTGCAGTTTCTCCCAACTACAAAACCTGTTTCCTCGGTGTTTTCATATCCCTTTTTCTGTGATAAAGCCTTTTTGATCAGATCTTCTAGGGGTTCAATCTCCTCAAAAGGCTTTTCAATGTAATCAAACGCTCCTAATTGGATTGCTTCTACTGCTGTTCTTATCGTGCTGTAACCTGTCATGATAATTACTTCGCTCCTGGGATGAACTTCTTTAATTGTACGCAAAAGAGTGATTCCGTCAGAATCAGAGAGCTTTAAATCAAGTAAGATAAGATCAAAAAACTGATTTCCAATTATCTCTAAAACTTCCCTTCCGCTAGCAACTACTTTAACATCATACTTATCTTTCAGGAGATGTCGAAAAAACGTTCCCACCTCATGTTCATCGTCAACAACAAGGATCTGTGGCCGTCCCTGCATCTGTTCTACCCCCTTCGCCTCCCCAGAACTCGCCTTCAGAAGAAAATATTAAAGGAATCAACAGAGAGAAAGTACTCCCCACGCCGACCTCACTCTTAACCTCAATCTTTCCGCCATGAGCTTCAGCAATACTACGACTAATCGAGAGGCCAAGACCAGTCCCCTTTATTTTCTCTTTGGTTGTATAGAAAGGATTAAAAATTTGTTCCATATCTTCGGGTTTGATGCCACACCCCGTATCTTCGACAGCTACAAAGACAAAATTATTTGCGGTTCCAGTGCGAATGTAAATCCTTCGGATAGCACGGCCCTCGAGCGAATCCCGAGCATTGAGGAGAAAATTAATAACAACTTGCTCTATATGTTGTTTGCTGCCCGAAACTAGAGGAAGGTCCTCCTGGAGTTTTTCGATAATTTCTATACAGTTCTTTTCAATTTGGTATGAGACAAGGGTAAGCGCATCCTTCACTACATCATTAAGGTTCAACAACTCGAAATTGTACTCCTCCTGCCTAGAAAAAATGCGAAGGTTCTCAATAATTCTCTTGCACCGGATGCCGCATTTCTTAATATCATCAATCAGTTCCTCTTTATCAGGAGGGTAGATCTTAGCATCCCTCTTAAGTATAAGGGCATTACCGATAATCGCAGTCAGAGGACTGTTTAATTCATGAGCAACCCCAGCAGCAATTTCTCCAATTGCCGCCAATTTTGCCGATTGAATCAGTTGGGCCTCCATGTGGACTTTTTCTGTTATATCACGGATTGAGATAATAACCTCACAGATCGCCCCATCTTCCCCACAAATTGGATATGCCACTACATCCCAAATCTTACCTGAACGAAGGTGCATCCTTCTGCTCACAGGACGGCCAGTTTGAAACACTTCCCATATTGGACAGAGGCGACACTTTTTGTGTGCAGGGTGAAAATACTCGTAACACTTCTGATTAACGCGCGGGGGAACCCCTTTCTCTTGATGCAGTTTTTCTGCTGCTTTATTAAAGCGCACAATCTGGTAATTGTGGTCAACGACAACCAGAATGTCGGTAACGGCCTGAAAAGTCTCTTCCCACGCTATTTTGCTTCTACTTGCTTCAGTGTAGAGACGAATGTTTTCGATAAAAAGGGCCAGGTGATCGGCAACCTGTTGGAGAAACCTGGCATCTTCCTCAGTGTAAGTATTTTTGTGTTTAGAACCCAAGTTTAAAGTACCGATAACTCGTTGTTTGACAATCAGGGGAACCATTACTGCAGAGTTAATGCCTAGTTTTTGTAGGTCCTCATCCTCGTGAAAATGATTTTGATCATTGGGGATATCGGGTCTGATAAAAAATTTTCCCTCCCGCACAACCTTACCAGGAGCAGATTGGTAAAGATGAAGAATAGCCCCTTCTCCTAGGTAGGTTTGATCCTTAGGAATTCCTTTTTTTATAACCAAAGCACCTTCTTCCAGAAGACAGAAACTGAGAAGGTCATAAGAAATCACTTTTTGCAAACGGACAGCCATGTTATCAAGCATTTCATCAAACGAGGTTTCCACTGTTACACTCTTAGCTAGTTGATTAATAATCTCTAACTGGAGGTTACGCTTCGACATTTCTTTCGCCAAACACTCAGCATTTCGGAATGATTTTTCCCATTCCTGCTTGAGACGGGTTTCTTCAGCGTAAAGACGGGCGTTTTCAATGCAAAGAGCTAACTGGTCTGCAACCTGCTGAAGAAAAACAGCATCATTTGTGGAGTAAGCAAAGCTCTCCTTGCTACCAAGGTTCAGTGTCCCAATCACTTCATTCTTTACTAAAAGTGGAACGATGATGACTGACCTTATACCGAGAGACAATAGGTCTTGGTCTTCACCGAAACCACAAGAATCCCTCAGAAGATCATACCTAATGAGAAATTTTTTTTCTTTAACAACTTTCCAGGTCATCGCAGTATCCGGATCGAGGACTGTTCCAACTCCCAATACTGGAACATCTTTCGGGACACCAGTTGAGATAACAAGCTTGCCTTGCTCCAGAAGACAAAAGCTGAGTAAATCATATGAAATAACTTTGTGCAGTTTCTTGGTAATGCTGTCCATCATTTCACTGAAAGACATTTCCACAGTAATGCTCTTGGCAATCTCATTGATAATCTCTAATTGTGTGTTTCTTCTCAAAATTTCTTGATAGTAATCCTTGTCCCAATGAAAACGCCTTATTAAAGCATTGAAACGAGAAATAATATCATTAAGTCGCTTTAGCTTCATTTGATTTCTCCTCCAACAAACCTATTTCTTTTTCTGAGAGTATTTTTCCTTCCTTCAAAGTAAGGTCAAGACAACTTGTGAAACACCTCTTCCTTACATACCCTTCCTAGTTTTCCTCTGCGCTTGCGCATGTCCATCCTCTTCAGCACCTCCCGCACCACTAAGTTTAGACAGTGGTAATTGAACCGCGGGCACGCCGACATCAATAGTTCGGCATCATCCGCATAATCGATCCTCATTCCCAAAAACTCGGCGGTACTGGCCACGACTTTGACATTGTTATCATTCATGACAACCTCGCATAGGAGTTCGACAGAAAAACGCAAATTACCTTCACCGCCAGGTTGCACACACCCGGGTCAGGGTCGCGCAGCAGTTCAGCCAGCACTTCTCCGGCGACCGTCTTCGTACCCGTGCTTATTAAAGACACGGCAGCCGCTTCCCTGACAAATCGGCTCTTGTTGCTCTCCAGAATCTCAATAAGCTTCTCGACCCTCTCAGGGTCGTCGACCCCGCCGAGGTCGAGCACGGCGTTCGCCCTCTCTTCTTCGTCTGAGCTGTTGAGCCTCTCTTCGATTTCGCGGATGCTTTTAACAACCATCTCGCGTTCCCTCCACTAATAACCTTATTATCAGTGGTCCAATGTCGTACACTGGAGCTGAAACACACGCC
>JBNATO010000009.1:0-18526 GCA_049701555.1 Thermacetogeniaceae bacterium
GTCTGGAGATGTTCCCCTATCCGTCCGGTAACCTGCACATGGGGCATGTGCGCAATTACGCCATCGGTGATGTCGTCGCTCGTTTTTACCGGATGAACGGCTACAACGTCTTGCACCCGATGGGGTGGGATGCCTTCGGGCTGCCGGCGGAAAACGCCGCGATCAAGCACGGTATCCCGCCAGCCAAATGGACATGGGACAACATTGAGAACATGAGGCGCCAGCTCAAGATGCTGGGTGTGAGCTATGACTGGAGCCGTGAGGTGGCGACCTGCCACCCTGATTACTACAAGTGGACGCAATGGCTCTTTTTGCAGCTGTACCACAGGGGTCTGGCTTATAAGAAGCGCTCAGCGGTCAACTGGTGCCCTTCCTGCGCAACGGTCCTCGCCAACGAGCAGGTTGTCGGCGGAAGGTGTGAGCGCTGCGATACTCCGGTGACTAAGAAGGACCTCGAGCAGTGGTTCTTCCGCATAACAGCTTATGCCGAGAGGCTCTTGCAGGATCTGGAAAAGCTCAGCGGTTGGCCTGAGAAGGTCAAGGTGATGCAGGAGAACTGGATCGGAAAGAGCACCGGCGCCGAGATCATCTTCAGGGCTGAAAATGGGAGGGAGATCCCTGTCTTTACGACACGCCCTGACACAGTCTTTGGGGTGACCTACCTGGTTCTTGCTCCTGAGCACCCGCTGGTTGAGGAGCTGATAAGAGGCAGATCAGATGCCGCTGCCATAAGGGCGTTTATTGAGAGGGTCAGGGTGCAGAGCGAGATCGATAGGACGTCTACAGAAGCGGAGAAAGAGGGAATGTTTACGGGGGCGTATGCCATAAACCCCTTCAGCGGCGAGCGCATTCCCATCTGGATCGCCAACTATGTGCTGCTGGAATATGGGACAGGGGCTGTGATGGGCGTTCCTGCCCACGACCAGCGCGACCTGGAGTTTGCCCGGAAGTACGGGCTCCCCGTCAAGGTTGTGATCCAGCCTCTGGGGCGGGATCTGGACCCGGCGACGATGGGAGAGGCTTATACGGAGCCGGGGCTTATGGTGAATTCTGGGGAGTTCAGCGGCATCGACAGCGAGGTCGCTAAGCTCCGGATCATCTCCTATGCTGAGGAAAAGGGTATTGGAAAGGCCAAGGTGAACTACCGGCTGCGCGACTGGCTTATCTCCCGCCAGCGCTATTGGGGAGCCCCGATCCCGATCATTTATTGCGACAGGTGCGGGATCGTGCCAGTGCCTGAGGAGAACCTCCCTGTCTTGCTTCCGTTGGACGTCGCTTTTGAACCGACAGGGGAGTCGCCTCTGCTCAAGGCCGAGGAGTTCCTCAGGACGACATGCCCGTCCTGTGGAGGCCCTGCCAGGAGGGAGACCGACACGATGGACACCTTTGTGTGTTCGTCGTGGTACTTCCTTCGCTACTGCAGCCCGCACGAATCGACGCGGCCGTTTGACCCGGAGAAGGTGCGCTATTGGATGCCTGTAGACCAGTACATCGGAGGGGTGGAGCACGCCATACTGCACCTGATGTATGCCAGGTTCTTCACGAAGGTGCTCTACGACATGGGTCTTGTGCCTGTCGATGAGCCCTTCACCAACCTCCTGACGCAGGGGATGGTCCTCAAGGATGGGGCGAAGATGTCGAAGTCGAAGGGTAATGTGGTCAGCCCTGAGGAGATCATCGAGAACTACGGCGCGGACACAGCACGCCTGTTCATCTTGTTTGCTGCTCCACCAGAGCGCGATCTGGACTGGAGCGACCAAGGGGTGGAAGGAGCCTACCGCTTCATCAACCGCGTCTGGCGCTTGGTACAGCATGTGGCTCCAGCGGTAAAAGCCGGGAGAGGGGTTGTGATCGACGCCTCCCGATTGGGCAGGGAGGAAAGGGAGCTGCACCGGATCACCCACAGGACGATCCAGAAGGTCACCGATGACATCATGAACCGCTTCAACTTCAATACAGCTGTGAGCGCCATTATGGAGTTGGTGAACGCCATTTACCATTATATCGAGCGTGTCCCGCGCGATGAATGGAAGGCAGAGGTGCTGCGGGAGAGCGTGATCAACACGATCATCTTGCTCGCCCCGTTCACCCCGCACCTCACCGAGGAGCTGTGGGAACTGCTGGGTGAAGAGGGGAGCGTTCACCGCCAAAAATGGCCGGCGTTTGACCCCGAGGCTCTGGTGGAGGACGAGATCGAGATCGTTGTGCAGGTCAACGGCAGGGTCCGCGAGCACCTAAGAGTCCCTGCAGGCATCAGCAAAGAGGAAATGGAGAGGATTGTCTTGGAGCAGCCGAAGGTTAAAGAGATACTCGCGGGCAGGGAATTGCAGAAGGTCATCTGTGTTCCCGGAAAGCTTGTCAACCTGGTGGTGAAGGATAGGAAGACGGGTTGATGGCGGTGGAGCGAAAAGGCTTCAAAGGAGTCGAAATTTTGGCGGTCCGTGTGGTGCCAACGCCGTGGGGATGGGCTGCTCTCGCAGCAGGCGATAAGGGGATAATTCGCTGCAGCTGGCCATGGCCGGATGCCTTGATGGCTGAGTCGGCGTTTGGCGCGGCTGCGAAGGGAACAGGCGACATCCGAGCGCAAGAATTTTTGGAGCAAGCAGCTGGTTGGCTGCTCGCTTTTTTTGCAGGAAAATTCCCGGAGACGACAGACTTGCCAATAGATGATAGGATTTTCAGCGAGTGGCAGCGAAAGGTTTATGATGTCGTGAAAAGGATTCCTTTCGGCGAGGTGCGCAGCTACGGCTGGGTTGCCAGGGAGTGCGGAGTGGCAGGTGCAGCTCGCGCTGTGGGCCAGGCGCTGGCCAAAAATCCGCTCCCGATTTTTATCCCCTGTCATCGCGTTGTCTGCAGTGACGGGAGGGTCGGGGACTACAGCTGTGAGGGGTCGGTGCCGTCTGGAGAGGAGTTAAAGCGCCAGCTGATTGCTTGGGAGCAAAGCGTTAGGGGGTAAGGGCATGTGGGAGTGGGATCGGAAGATCCAGGGGATTGTGTTGCTTTTTGCGGCAGCATTGGTCTTTGCTTGTGGGGTTAAATACGCTGGGTGGAGAGGCACTCAGAGCCAAAAAGAAGCCGTAGCTGTTGCCGGGGCAGAGGAGAGCGATAAAGGCGGAAAGCAAGGGATTTCCACGAAAGAGGTCGCTGTTCACGTAGCCGGGGCGGTGAACAGGCCGGGTGTTTACTATTTCAAGGAGGGGTCGAGGGTTATCGATGCGGTGGAGAGGGCGGGCCCTCTCCCCGAGGCTGACCTCGACAGCCTGAACCTTGCTCAGCCCTTGGCCGACGGGGTTAAGATCTATGTTCCCAAGCAGGGGGAAGCCCCGCAGGCTCCAGGGATGAGCTCTGGCATGGTACAGAGTTCCTCGCCGTCTTACACACAGGGGTCTAAGGTTAACATCAATACAGCGTCTGCAAAGGAGCTCGATGAGGCCCTTCCTGGAATTGGCCCAACTCTCGCTCAGCGCATCGTCGAGTACCGGGAGCAACACGGGCCGTTCCGTTCCGTTGAGGATATCAAGAACGTGTCCGGCATCGGTGAGCGCCGCTTTGAGCAGATCAAGGATCTCATAACGATTTAGGCAACAAGGGGGCGGTTGTGCCCTGTTTTTTTAAAATGCTTGAAGGAATTTTGCTAAATATAACGAAATAACTATGTATTAGATGGGGGCTGTCTATCTTTTCGGGGCTGAGGCTCTCTGAGAAGGAGAGCCAATAAATGTGGTTGTTGCTTGGGGGGTGAGAGGGTAGCCTGTGCTTTTTTCTGCCCGTGTGGGGTTGCAGAAGAAAGTGCCAGGGCTTCCAGGGGGAGGATCTTGTCGACAAATAGAGACTTAAGACAGCGTGTCTGAGGAAAAACGGTTGAAGGGATTAAGGGGGGAAAGAGCAGATGACTCTTGACTGGATGATGGCAGTGGCGATCCTGCTTCCTCTAATAGCCGGAATTCTCGTCTTTATCATCCGCCAGTATCATATCCGTGGGCTGATCGTCATTCTCACGGCGATCGCGCTGATCATCAATTCCATCCTGATGATGTTGCACGGCCCCGACACTTACACTCCGTCTTCGCACTTCTGGGGGCTGGCGATCACTGTTCTTGATTACGCAATGCTGGTGTTTTACATCTACGCAGGCCTTTCATTGAAGAATTGGCTGGTTCTGATCTTCGCTCTCACTCAGATCGTACCCCTGGCTTACTGGGAGTTCGGTATGGGTGCGAGCAAGGCCTTGGAGGAGATAAAGCCGGCGCTTGTCTTTGACCACCTCTCCATAGTGATGGTCTTGGTCATCTCCATAGTGGGTTCGCTGATCACCATTTTTGCCATCCGCTACATGTATGACCATGAGCACCACAAGGAGATCGAAAAGTCACGCCAGTCGCGCTTCCTCTTCTGGCTCGTGATGTTCCTCGGAGCGATGAACGGATTGGTCATGGCCAACAACGTGTTGTGGCTCTACTTCTTCTGGGAGGTCACCACGCTCTGCTGCTTCGAGCTGATCGCCCATGACCTCACCGAGGAAGCGATCAACAACGCTGCCAGGGCGCTGTGGATGAACTCCATCGGCGGTACGGCGATGGTTCTGGCGATGATCTACCTCTACGTCAAGGGCGGCAATACCGCTGAACTCCTCACTCTGGAGAGCATCATCAAGTCTGGAGGCAACCAGGCTCTGTTGCTTCTGCCTGTTGCTCTGATGTGTTTCACAGGCTTTATCAAGGCCGCACAGTTCCCCTTCCAGACATGGTTGTTGGGAGCGATGGTGGCGCCGACACCGGTCTCCGCGTTGCTCCACTCCAGCACCATGGTTAAGGCGGGGGTTTACCTGGTGCTGCGCCTGGCTCCTGCCTTCGCAGGGAGCTACCTCAGCATCATGGTGGCGATCTGCGGCGCCTTCACGTTCTTTGCGGCATCTGTCCTGGCCATTGCCCAGACGACGGGCAAGAGGGTGCTTGCTTACTCCACTATCGCTAACCTCGGTTTGATCATCGCGTGTGCGGGTATCAACTCTCCTTTGGCAATCTCAGCGGGCATTCTTCTGATCATCTTCCATGCTATCTCCAAGTGCCTGATGTTCCTGTGCGCAGGAACGATCGAGCATCTGGTCTGGAGCCGCGAGATCGAGGACATGGAGGGCTTGGCCGAGAAGTTCCCGGTCACCACATTCATCACAGCCATCGGGGTTCTCTCCATGTTTTTGCCGCCGTTCGGGATGCTGCTCGGCAAGTGGCTGGCCATGGAATCTGTCCTTGCTGTGCCGCTGGCGGCGATTCTCTTCGTCATCGCAAGCGCTGCTACAATGGTCTTCTGGGCGAAGTGGCTTGGTCGCTTGCTGCAGGTGCTGCCGCGCCTCGGGCGCAAGTTTGAAAGCCTATCGCTCAGCTATGCGGTTCCTCTGTGGGTGCTTGTCATCGGTATCTTTGTTGTCGGCATCGGGGTCGCTCCCGCATATCAGAAGTTCGTCTCCTATGCTGTGAACAACGTGGTCACCGCCACTGAGTCCTTCGTATCGGGTTGGAATATCGTTGTCCCCTCTGCCAGCATGGCTGCAGGTGGAGCTGGGGCGTTGATCGGTTCCTACCCGGTATGGCCTCTCTACGTCGCCTTTGGGATAGCTCTCGTGCTGCCGTTGATCTTCGTCACAGTCAAGCCGGGTGAGCTGCGGCCGATCTATCTGTGTGGCGAGCAGGTCGGCGGCGTCGATACTGATGAGTGGATTACCACGGCTGACCAGAAGGCGAAGCTGCAGCTTGGCGGCTTCTACTGGCAGGGCGCTGCGGGTGAGGGAGCTGTGAATCCGTGGTTCTATACGGTCTCCATCGCTCTGCTGGTTATCCTGTTTGCCGTTGTAGTGGGGGTGATCGTGTGATGAATCAGTGGCTGACTGCCATAATAACCATCATTGTGGCGCCGATAATCGGCGGCCTGCTGGCCGGAATCGACAGAAAGATCACGGCTCGCCTGCAGGGCCGCTATGGGCCTCCGATCGTGCAGCCGTTCTATGACTTCTTCAAACTCCTCGGAAAGAGCAGGATCGCTACGAGCAGGATGCAGTTCGTGTGGCTTTATGGGTACCTGATATTCATGATCACGGCTCTGCTCTTCCTGGTATTGAAACAGGATCTGCTGTTGCTGATCTTCATCCTCGGCTTTGCAGGGATCTGCTTTGTGCTCGCTGGCTTCAGCACGAAGTCTCCATACAGCCATTTTGGAGCAAACCGTGAGCTCATGCAGATCATGGCCTATGAGCCGGTGCTGCTCCTGATGGCGCTGGGAGTATACGCTCAGAATGGGAGCTTTATGATAAGCGAGATCCTGAAGCCAGGCGCTGCGCCTCTCCTGCCCAGCCTGTGGCCGATCTTCATAGCGGTGCTGTTGGTTCTGACGATAAAGCTGAGGAAGTCTCCGTTTGACCTGTCAACCTCGCACCATGGCCATCAGGAGTTGGTTAAGGGGATCATGACGGAGATTTCTGGGCCGTATTATGCGCTGGTTACGCTCACCGAATGGTACGAGATCGTTCTCGTTCTCGGGCTGATCGCCCTGTTCTGGGCTAAGCCGCTCTGGGTGGGAATAATCATCGCCTTGGCTGCCTTTGTTCTGGAACTGATCATCGACAACATCGCCGCCCGTATGACTGTCGGATGGATGGTCAAATTCACTTGGGCAGTAGGGCTTGTCCTCTGTGTTTTGAATATCGCTTACCTCTACCTGCTCAAGGGGGTGTCTTAAATGGGAATCATCAATAAGTCTCGGATAAAATCGCCTTGGATTATGCATTTCGACAACAGCTCCTGCAATGGATGCGACATCGAGGTGTTGGCCTGCCTCACACCCCTTTACGATGTGGAGCGCTTCGGGATCGTCAACATGGGTAACCCGAAGCATGCGGACGTTCTCGTTGTCACCGGCCCTGTCAACAGGAGAACTGCGAGGGTTCTGAAGAACCTCTATTCCCAGATACCTGATCCCAAGATGGTGATCGCTGTGGGCACCTGTGCCTGCTCAGGCGGCGTCTTCCACAACTGCTACAACGTCCTGGGCGGCGTGGACAAGGTCATCCCTGTTGATGTTTATGTTCCCGGCTGTGCTGCGAAGCCAGAGGCGATAATCGATGGGGTCGTCTTGGCACTGCAAAAACTGTCCAAGGCGCTGGGGGTGGCGAAATGATCGAGAACATTAAGGAGATAAAGAAGGACGAACTCCTTGCCGAAGTGAAGAGGTTCGCAGACGCCAAGGCAAGGTTTGTCACCGCTGTGTGCAACGACCTGGGGGATAAGCTCGAAGTGACTTATTTCTTCAACATGAGCCCGGGGATGGAGATGCACGCCTTGAGAATGGCTGTCGGCAAGGATGAAGAGGTGCCGAGCATCACGGGCATCTACCTCACTGCTGTCTTGATAGAGAATGAGATGAAAGAGATGTTCGGACTGAAGGTGAAGGACATTGCTATCGATTTCGGCGGTCGGATGCTTTTGGCTGAGGACAGCCCGGTAACGCCGATGCTCAAGACCGAGGCCGCCGGAAAGGGGGAAGAGTAAATGGCACCGCGCACAGTTGCCCCCTTTGGGCCCCAGCACCCGGTTCTGCCTGAGCCCATCCAGCTGAAGATCACCTATGAGGATGAAAAGGTTGTGGATGTGGTTCCGGCGATCGGATATGGCCACAGGGGGATAGAGAAGGCATGTGAGCTGAACGAGTACCAGAAGAACATCTACCTCTGCGAGCGAATCTGCGGGATCTGCAGCTGTATACACGGCATCAGCTACTGTGAAGTGGTGGAGCGGCTGTGGCCGATCGAGGTGCCGCCGAGGGCGAAGTATCTGCGAACGATCTGGTCGGAGATGAGCAGAACTCACAGCCACCTGCTGTGGTTGGGACTCCTGGCAGATGCCTTCGGATTTGAGAGCATGTTTATGCAGTTCTGGCGCATCAGGGAAAAGGTGCTCGATCTCCTGGAGATGACGACCGGACAGCGCGTCACCCAGTCGGTCTCCGTGATCGGAGGTGTGCGCCGGGACATCGATGATGAGCAGAAGAAGAAGTGCATTGAGGTCCTGATGGAGGTCAGGAAAGAGTCTGAGGCCCTGATCAACGTCCTGGCGAACGACTACACGGTGAAGGCGCGCACCGTGGGCAAGGGCGTGCTCACGAGGGACCAGGCGATCGCCCTGGGATGCGCTGGGCCGACGCTGCGGGCGTCCGGTGTGGCCGAAGACTGCCGCATGCAGGGAATGCAGGCTTATGGAGAGCTGGGGTTTGAGCCGATCGTAGAGAAGGACGGAGACAGCTACGCACGGACGCTGGTGCGCTGCCGCGAGCTCTTGCAGGCCATCGACCTGCAGCTTGAGGCCTTGAGCAAGATGCCAGAGGGCGAGATCGCCGTCAAGCCTAAAGGGAACCCGCCGGCGAATGAGGCTGTTTACAGGGCCGAGCAGCCGCGGGGAGAGGTCTTCTACTACGCCAAGGGCAACGGTACCCGCAACCTGGAGCGCCTGCGTGTGCGGACACCGACCTATGCCAACATCCCCTCTCTGCTGGTGATGCTGCCTGGATGTGAGCTGCCGGATGTGCCTGTGATCGTCCTTTCCATCGACCCCTGCCTCAGCTGCACAGAGCGGTAAGGCAGGAATCAAGAGGAGGTGTAGCACAGTGCCGTTGATGCTGCCGACGGTTATCCGGAACCTTTTCGGAGGATATGCCACAAGGCTTTACCCCTTTAAGGATGTGCGCGAGCCTTTTCCTAGGGCGAGGGGACATATCGAGTTTGACGAGAACAAGTGCATCCTCTGCGGAAACTGCGCCAGGCGCTGTCCCGCAGCGGCGATAGAAATCAATAAGGAAAAGAACGAGCTTATCTTCAATCCTGCGCGTTGCATAATCTGTGAGGTCTGCGCCGAGGCCTGCAACAAGGATGCCATCAGAGTTGAGCCGAAGTGGAGAACGCCGTTCTATTCCAAGCCTGTAGAGGTGTATCATCCTAAGGGCAAGGAAAAGGCTTCCTGAAAAATAAAAAAGATAAAAAGGCCCTTGCCGGAAGCGGCGGGGGCTCTTTTATTTTTTATGAGTTGGACATTTGAAGTTCTTTTGGTTGGGCTTTCTGCTCTTGGGTTTGGATGTTTTTCAGCGATCTGAAGTAAGCACAGGCGACTTCGTTTATGAATTTTATTGACTCTGGGCTTTTGTCGGATAGAAACGCTATGAGTTTTTTCAGCTCCTGGTTTGCAGCGTCATCTGATGGGGTGAGCAGCGTTACGAGCTCGACGCCGAGGGCATCGGCGATTTTGGCCAATAGATCCAAGGAGGGGGTTCTCTCTCCTCGTTCGAGGTATCCTATGTATGAGCCGCTAACTCCTGTCATCTCTGCAAGCTTTTCCTGGCTCATCTTTTTCGAGCGTCTCAGCAGCCTGATGTTTTCCCCTACTATTTTTTGGATGTTTTGCATTTTCTCACTCCCCAGTTTTTAATTGTAAAAAACTGTTCCTGGGGATTTTATAGACAGAGTGTCCAATAAAAGTCAAAAAGATAAACCTGCCGTTGTCTCACAGCTCGTTTTGCCTGTGTATAAGGAATACTAAAAATAGGACCTATGCCATTATAAGTTTATCACAGTTAAAGAAAATAGGCTCTGCTATATTGAAGCTGGCGACAAAATATGGTAACATGAAACTGAAATAAGCTAATAATCCTCAATTTAATGGCAATTTGTCTTCCATGGATGGTATAGCGCACGATCCTCCTGCCGCTGCTGGATTCCCTCTCTCGGCTTTTGTCCCCTGTTCATTTTGCCCGTGATGAAGGAGTGCTGAAAAGGATGCTGATAGAAAGAGAATGCAAAGAAGGCTTAGGGGGCTTCGTGGCTATGTCGTTCCCCGGTGGTGAGCGTGAAGAAGGAGAGGTTGGGAAGTCGTCAGGAGAAGGCACTATGGGGGAAAACTGTGATGCGACGGCTGAGGTGAAAAACGGGAGGGTTTATGTGCGCGGTCCTCGCGGCAGCGGGCGGCCGGCTGTCCTCATCCCCGCGCAGGGTGTGGTCGTTAGAGTGAACGGGGTGATCGTGAACGGCCCCCACCAGGTGCATGAGGGGGACAAAATAGAGGTAGAGGCAGTGGAGGAAGTTAGACCAGCAGAGGTTGAGGTGGAAATTTCAAAAGATGGCTATAGCGCCAGTGTAAGGGTTACGCCGCAGGTTGTTGTGCGCTATGAGCTTGTTGACCAGGGGCCGCAGAATGCCCTGCAGCTGCTCACGAGGCGACATATGGAAGAAACCAAGGTTGTTACGGTTTCTGACGTGGAGAAGGCTCTCCGGGAAAAAGGAGTTGTATACGGCGTCGACCTAGAGGAGATCGCCAGAGCCGTGGCTGCCGCTGATGGGGAGGCGCGGATCGTGGCGCGGGGCGAGCCTGTCCAGGAAGGGCGTGACGGCTGGGTTGAGTACTTTTTTAGCAGCGAACCTGTGAAGATCGTCTACGGCGATGACAGCAATGTTGACTACTGGGAGCGCTATGTGATCCCGTCGGTTGCTGAAGGTGACGTGCTCGCGGTTGTGCATCCCCCAGTGCCTGGAGTTCCGGGGAGGAAGGTGACGGGCGAGAGGGTCGAGCCGCGGCCGGTGCGAGAGGTGAGGCTGCGCGCGAAGGATGGGGTGGTGCTTGAGGATGGTGGCCGGAAAGCGGTAGCCGCTGTCGCTGGGAGGCCCGTCCTCGAGGGGAGCCGGGAGCCTGGCCTTAGGGTCGAGAAGGTGTTGGTTCATCCTGGGGATGTTGACTTCAAAACCGGCAATGTCACCTTTGTGGGAGACATCACGATCCTCGGCAGCGTTAAGGAGGGAATGCGTGTATCGGCCAAAGGCGATATCACAGTGATGGGAAACATCACAGGGGCAGTGGTCAAAGCCGGGGGAAAGGTGATGTGCCAGGGGAAGATCATCAATTCCAAGGTGTATGCTGGAGGTTTGAGGTCTTTTTATGCCCGGCTTTATCCTCTTCTGAAGACATTGATAAATCGGTTGGATGAGCTCGTCAAGGAAACTGTCAGGATATCTGCCTATGCCGAGAAGCGCGGGAGCTTGGGTGACGAGGCTCTGGCAAAAATAATCAGCCTTCTTGTGGAGAAGAGAAGAAAGGAGATCAGCGAACTGGTGAAGAAGTGCTCCGACGCCCTGAGCGAGGCAGAATTGCCGATTTCTCCGGTCATCAGCGAATTCACTGAAGGAGTTAAGGAGCTGCTGGTTGCCTCCAGCTATTTGGGGGCTAAAGATGCCTCTGTAAAGGAGAAGCTGAGAGCGCTGTTGGGTATGAGAGAGGAACTAGTCTCTCTCCTCGATTCCATGTCCGGGGATGATGGTGACATCATCTGCAGCTATGCCCAGAACAGCACCTTAAACGCAGGCGGAAGCATAGTGTTGACGGGCAAAGGCGGTTATTTCTCCAACCTGATAGCAGGCAGAGACGTCCGTATCAGAGGGGTTTTCAGGGGTGGGGAGATAACCTCTATGGGTAACGTCTATGCAGATGAAGTGGGAACGCCTGCCGCCGGCGGGGGGAGGGTGAGCATAAGGGTGGTCGGCGAGGGAACGGTTTATCTCAACAAGGCATATCCTGAGACTTCTGTGCAGATTATGGGACGCTTTTACTGCTTTGAGAGGGAGCAGAGCTGTGTGAGGGTGTCTTTGAAGGAAGGAGAGATCATGGTTGAACCCATCTGAGCCTTGCCCATGTGTTTTTTATTTTTTTATTTTTGAGGGTTTTCTATTAAAATGATTAAGAAAGCAATTTTTTAAATCAGCAACCTTCACGGCAGTGCGACTTCTTAGAACAGGGGATGGTGCTAGTGAAGTGCATCAAATGCAGAGGAGAGGCGGCGGTAAGGTTCAAGTCGCCTAAGGTGGGCTTTTGCGTTGAGCATTTTTTGGAACACTTCAGGAGGCAGGTAGAACGGGCGATCAAGGGATTCAATATGCTCAAGCCCGGCCAGAGGGTGCTGGTCGCAGTCTCTGGAGGGAAAGACAGCATCGCTGTATGGGATGTCCTCCTGTCCCTGGGGTATGAGGCCGAGGGGCTTCACCTGGACCTGGGTCTGGGGGAGTATTCTGAGGCTTCCCGGGAGGCCTGTATCCGGTTAGCCCGGGAGAGGGGGGCGAAGCTTTATCTGTTTACGTTCCAGCGTGTTTTCCAGCAGAGCGTCTACGACATTGCGCGGAAGGCTAAGAGGCCGACCTGTTCCATATGCGGCGTTATAAGGAGATACCTCATGAATGCTTTGGCATTGGAAACAAGGCATGGTGTGGTGGCCACGGGTCACAATCTGGATGACGAGGCAGCAACTCTCCTGGGCAATATTTTGGCCTGGCAAGACGGGTACTTGGCCCGCCAGAACCCACACCTTCCGGCATATGGCGAATATTTCCCGGCGCGCATCAAACCCCTGGTGAGGCTTGATGAGGCGGAGAT
Source organism: Thermacetogeniaceae bacterium (assembly GCA_049701555.1). Classification (GTDB taxonomy): domain Bacteria; phylum Bacillota; class DSM-12270; order Thermacetogeniales; family Thermacetogeniaceae; genus JBNATO01. The sequence goes on from JBNATO010000009.1 coordinate 12,453, forward strand.
CATCACCTACTGCAACCTGAGAGGGTTGAGCTATTATGAAGGGAGATGTCCCTACGCCAGAGGGGCTTCCTCTCTGTTCTATAAGAGGATCATCGGTGAACTGGAGGAGGAGATGCCGGGCACCAAGCGGCGCTTTCTCTTCGGCTTCTGGAAGGAGGAGCAGAAGAAATTTGCCTCTGGGCCCATTGAGTTGAAGGAGTGTAGGATCTGCCATCAGCCCACAACCGCCGATGTTTGTGTCTTCTGCCGCTTGATGCAGAGAATAGGGGTAGATCCGGAGATCTTGGATGATCTCCAGAGAGGGATTGAGGTTGTGGGTCGCTCATGATCTCTTGGCTTCTTTTTTACACTTTTTTTACAAATTATCGGTTGTCCTCTGCTGAAAAAGGACTATAATTAGATAGAGCCAAGGATAAGCTCTGGGGGTGGTAAGGGTGTTCAACATAGGGCCATGGGAGCTGATCCTCATTCTGGTGATAGTCTTGATCGTGTTTGGCCCAGGGCGTCTGCCGGAGGTTGCCCGTTCTTTGGGGAAGGCCGTGAATGAGTTTCGCAGGGCATCGACTGGTGTGCAGCGGATGTGGGAAGAGGTGATAAAAGAAAACCCTGCTCCTGCTCCTCAGGCTGCTGAGCAGTCGGCTTCGGCCCAGGGGGGTCAAGCTGGGGAGCAGCGGGAGAACCCAGGGGCTCCAGAGGTCTAGTGGGTTGAAAGTGGGCCGGTGGAGGTGAGAAGTATGCAGCTTAAGAATAAGAGGCTTCTTGTCGGGATCATTCTTTTGGCGTTTGTGGCTGGTATAGCCTTTACTGGTGGCATTATTTTTGCGACAGGCGGCCATTTTGTCAACTCCAGGATGAGTGCATTTGGGCTGCCGGAAAAGGCTGCTGAACTGCCGGGAGTTGGGCCCAATACCATCGCTGAGATAGTCGATAAGGTGAGCCCTGCTGTTGTCAAGATCGAGACGACTGTCACGACAACTGTTCCGGGAAATCCCTTCTTCAGCGATCCCTTCTTCAGGGAGTTCTTCGGGGATGAATTCAGCAGGCCGATGTCTAGGGTGGAGAAGGGGCTCGGTTCCGGTTTCATCATTTCGCCTGATGGCTATATCCTCACCAACGAGCATGTCATCGAAGGCGCTGAAGACATCAAGGTGACTCTCGTGGGAAGGTCGACCCCGGTGACAGCGAGGGTTGTGGGAGCTGACAGGGAGCTTGACCTCGCTGTGCTGAAGATCGACGCCGGGAACAACCTCCCGACGCTTAAGCTCGGGAACTCCGACCAGATAGCTGTGGGAAACTGGGTGATCGCCATCGGCAACCCTTACGGGCTTGACCACACTGTTACAGTGGGGGTGATCAGCGCGAAGGGCCGGCCGATCACGGTTGGTGACCGCAGCTACAGGAACCTGCTTCAGACCGATGCCTCGATCAACCCGGGCAACAGCGGCGGGCCGCTGATCGACCTCAACGGGGAAGTGATCGGGATAAACACCGCGGTGGATGCCAATGCTCAAGGGATCGGCTTTGCTATACCGAGCAACACGGTCAAGAGCGTGCTCGATGAGCTGATGGGGAAAGGGAAGATCACCCGCGGCTGGCTCGGCATCGAGATGCAGGAGGTCACTCCGGGCATCGCCAGCTATCTGGGATACAGAGGTTCTGGCGGCGTGCTCGTGAGGGACGTCGTTTCTGGCAGCCCTGCGGAGCGCGCTGGTCTCCGCCAAGGGGATATCATCACAGCTATGAACGGCAAAGCGATAACGGGTACAGATGACATGCTGGAGAGGGTCGAAAACACCAAACCAGGGACGCGGGTTGTGCTCACAGTATGGCGCAGCGGCAGGGAGATCAAGGTTTGGGTTACCTTAGGAGAGCGTCCGTCATAAGAGATGGATCCTAACTCGGCAGTGTTTTGAGGATGAACAGGGAGGGCAGATGCCCTCCTAAAATTTTTTCTGGTGCGAGTTCGAGATTAAAGGATCGCCGAGAAGGAAATCTGTGGTCGCGAGTAGAAAGGATTGCGGAAAAGAGCTGACGGAGGCTTATGGGTGTCACCCTTAGCGGGAATCGCGCTTGCTTTTGCGCTGGGGATCGTGGTGTCGAGAGCGGATAGGCTTTTATCTCCGGGGATGGCCCTGGGGATCGCCTCCTTGCTTTTATCCCTGGCGCTGATATCGTTCTGGCGGAGCCGGAGAAAGGCCTCTCTTTTTCTGCTTTTGTGCTTCACTGCCCTGGGATTCACCTGGGGTGAGCTGAGCAGAGCGTCCTTTCCCGCTTCCCTGAGACCGTTCCTTGGCCACTATGTCAAGCTTGAGGGGACTCTGGATGCCCTTCCTGTGGAATACCCCAACAGGATCTCGTATGTTTTTTCTGAACCTGTTGTGGCGCTTGGAAGGGATGCTTGGAAGGGGAGGGAGAGGGTCCAGGTGGTTCTCTATCGCTCCTCCCGGCAGGGTTTGGATAAGGGTATGGCGGGGAGGCCTCCAGAAGCCCGGCTGTTGCCGGGCTGTCGCGCTCGGGTTGCCGGGAGGTTAGACCTCCCCCCTCTTCCCTCCAACCCCGGCGATTTCGATTACAGAGCCTACCTAGGGCGTAAAGGGATCGTCGCTGTTTTGAACGCTGAAGCGGCTCCGAGCATTTTGGGAGAGAAGAGCTGTTTCTCTCGCCTGTTGGCCTCTGTCAGGCTGGAGATTGAAGATGGCATACGCAGCTCTCTTCCCAGTCACCAGGCAGCGCTGCTCAGCGGCTTTTTGTTGGGTTCCACCGAGGGGATTGGGCCTGACGACCGCCAGATCTACCAGCGCACGGGCGTGATGCATCTCTTCGCCGTATCCGGCCTGAACGTCGGGTTTGTCCTCCTCCTTTTCCTCGCCGCAGGGCGCTTGCTGCGCCTCGGGCGTTCCGCCACCTTCATCCTTGTCTCGCTTGGGGTCTGGTCCTATGCTGCCATTACATGCTTCCCGGCTTCGGTGACGCGCGCTGCGGTGATGGGAACAGTAGGTTTAGGAGCGTCTCTCTGGCAGCAGAGGCAGAATCTCCAGAATTCTCTGGCATTGGCTGCGCTGGCGATCCTCCTTGCTGATCCCTCTTCTCTGTTTGACCCCGGCTTTCAGCTCTCCTTCGCGGCCACATGGGGTATCGTGTCGCTGGCTCCCCACCTCTCTGGCCTCCTCCATGGCATAGGAGAAGGCTCGATCTCGAAGGGATTACGGGACCTGATAGCTGTTTCCCTATCAGCTCAATTGGCGGTGCTTCCGCTGTGCGCTCTCTACTTTCAGCTGGTCCCGTTGCTTGGTCTCATCCCCAATATCCTCGTTGTGCCCTTGTCAGGCTTGGTGGTAAACCTGGGGCTTGCTGGGGTTCTCTTAGGGCTTTTTCTTCCTCCTGTTGGGAACCTGTTCTTGACCGCTGCCGGAGCGCTGACTGTTCCGATCCAGGGGCTGCTGGGCCAGCTGGCGAGGATGCCAGGGGTGAGCGTAGCAGCGCCGCAGCCTCCACAATGGCTTGTGATCGCCTGGTATCCGCTGTTGCTTGCTCTTTCCGAGGGCATCTGCGGCTGGCGGGAGGTCCGTTTTCCTCATTTTCGCTTCAAGCCGTTTGCCAGAAGGTATCTCATTCCATCCCTCATCGGTTTGGGCTTCCTCTTGGGGGTTATGGTCACAGGTGAAAAGCACTGGCTGTTCGCAGGTGAAGGGCTTTTAAGGGTTACGTTCCTGAGCGTCGGCCAAGGCGATGCCGTTCTTGTGGAGCTTCCCAATGGGCAGAAGATGCTGGTGGATGCCGGTGGCAAGGAGGAGTTTTCTGATTCATCCTTCGACCCTGGCAGAGAGATAGTCGTTCCCTATCTGATCCGCTCGGGGGTTCGCAGGCTGGATGTTTTGGTCGGTTCTCACCCCCATGGGGACCACATCGGGGGGATGCCTGCAGTGCTGGATGAGATCCCTGTGAAGAAGCTCTTGGTCCCTCCGGTAAATCAGGCAACTCCGCTGTTGCGGCGGGTAGAGGACATCGCCTGTAAAAAGCAGATCCCCTTGTATAGGGTTCACAAGGGTTGCTCTTTGAAGCTCGATCCAAGGGTATCGATAGACGTCCTTAGCCCCCCTGAGACCCCTTATTCGGGCACGGACAGCGACCCTAACAACAACTCCATTGTGCTCTTGGTGAGATATGGAGGCTTCGGTTTTCTCCTGACAGGGGACGCGGAGTCCCCTGTCCTCGACCGCATCGCAGCTGATGAGCTGCCGCTCGATGCCGCTGTCAATGTTTTGAAGGCTCCCCATCACGGCAGCAGCAACGGCATCAGCAAAGCGTTGGCTGAGCGGCTGCACCCCCGGTTCGTGGTCATCAGCGTGGGGCGCAATGCCTTCGGGCACCCCGATCCCAGAACATTGGATTTTTGGCGGGAAAACGGCGCTTGCGTTCTGCGAACAGACGAGAGCGGCGCGGTCATCTTTGAGAGCGATGGGAGGAGGCTTTGGCTTAGGGTTTACCGTCAGTCGCCGAAGCTGATGCCGATGGCTCGCGCCGCCTGAACCAGCTGGGAGTCAGGGGGGACGTATGACGGCCGCTTTACCGCCTCAGCTATTGGTACCGCGGTGATCTCCTCTCCTCTCAAAGCGACCATGTAGCCTGCTTTTCTTTGAAGAGCAAGCTCGGCTGCTGCTACCCCGAAGCGTGTCGCCAGAACACGGTCATATGGTGTGGGTGACCCGCCGCGCTGGATATGCCCGAGAACCGTCACCCTTGTCTCTATCCCTGTCGCTTTCTCGATAAGGTTTCCCACGACCTGCCCGATCCCTCCCAGACGGACGGGATCGCCGCTGTCGCTGATGATTTCCCGCACAACTTGTTTCCCTGTGGGGTCTGGAGTTCCTTCGGCGACGACGACGATGCTGAACATCTTCCCCTCCTGGCGCCTCGCCATGATCTTGTCGATTACTTTCTCCAGCTTCCAGGGGATCTCAGGTATGAGGATGACGTCTGCTCCTCCGGCGATGCCGCTCCAGAGGGCGATCCAACCGGCGTAGCGCCCCATCACCTCCAGCACCATCACGCGGTGGTGTGATTCTGCCGTTGTGTGCAGCTTGTCCAGAGCTTCCGTGGCCGTGGTGACGGCTGTGTCGAACCCGAAGGTCCTGTCTGTGGCTGCGAGGTCGTTGTCGATGGTTTTGGGAACACCCACGATGGTAGCCCCTTTGGCGACCAGCTCGCGGGCGATGGAGAGCGTCCCGTCGCCGCCGATGGCGATGAGGCAGTCCAGCTGGAGCTTTTGCAGATTTTGCAGCAGGATCTCTGAGACATCACGGTACTCCTTTTCGCCCCTGTCGTTCACGACGGGGTAACGGAACGGGTTGTCTCTGTTGTTTGAGCCGAGGATGGTTCCGCCTCTGTGCAGGAGTCCAGATATAGCCTTGTTGTCGATGACACTCCAGTCGTTTTCGATGACCCCGCGGTAGCCGTCTCTGAAGCCCAATACCTCCACCCCGTGTGCGAAGAGGGTTTTGGCTGCTGCCCTGATCACGGCGTTGAGGCCGGGGGCGTCTCCTCCTCCTGTCAGGATCCCTATCCGCATGGAACAACACCTCACTGTAAAAAGTTCTTTGCTAAATATTGGAGCATGAGACTCGGTTTTCCTGCCATTTCTATAAAAATTTTTGGACTCAGTTATTCTTTTTATTCTAAGAGCATAGGCTGAAAGTAGATCGCTTTGGGAGGGGAAGAGTTTTGGATGAGATCACCTTTGAGGAGCTCTTAAATGCCCTGAGGTCGTTGGGTTTGGGCGTTGAGCGAGGGCATCTGGAAAGCTTAAAGGATGCGGGAGTTTTGAGGGAACTCTTGGAAAAGGCAGGGGAGTGGGGGAGCACGCCCCAGGGCGAGGGTGAAATCATTTCCCAGATAAACAGGCTTACCGAGGGGTTCAGCCGTGAGAGGAGGGAACAGATAGGGAGGCTTTTTCTGGAATTGGCAAGAAGGTTGGGATGGGAAGAGCTCCCCTCTGGCTTCATGGATTTTCTCGAACATTGGAAGAGGGGCGGCTGACTGACGCCGCCGGGGAGAAGCCAGCAGAGCTTCATCGG
>JBNATO010000010.1:0-16527 GCA_049701555.1 Thermacetogeniaceae bacterium
GTGCCGCGGCCACGGCTGCGGGCGTGCCCGAAGGGGCCATCCAGTTGGTGGATAGGCGCTATCGCTTTTGGAGGTGCCTATGTTTTTCACTATAAGAGGCTGACTGATTATAAATACTTATCTATGGCTATGGGAGTTGTTTTTCTTTTGCTGACAATGGTTTTAGGAACTGAAGCAGGGGGTGCCAGAAGCTGGCTCTCGCTGGGCTCTTTTCGGTTCCAACCCTCTGAGTTTGTAAAAATATTTATGGCTATTTTTCTCGCCGGTTATCTCGACGAGAACAGAGAGATCCTGACAAAAGGGACTAAGAGAATGGGGCATTTTTTGATCCCCGATTGGCCATATTTATTTCCTCTTTTAGCTGCGTGTGGTCTTTCTCTTCTGCTTTTGGTGTTCCAACATGATCTTGGGATGGCCCTCTTGTTTTTCTCTCTCTTTCTGACAATGGTTTATGCTGCGACTGGGCGCCTTTCGTACTTGTTGAGCGGATTGGCTCTGTTTGGCATCGGAGCATGGCTGATGTTTCTTATTTTTCCTCACGTTCAAGAAAGAATAGCTGTATTTCTCAACCCCTGGAAGTTTTCTGACAGGGAGGGGTATCAGATCATTCAGTCCCTATATGCTCTTGGAGGAGGCGGGTTATTAGGTTGGGGTTTAGGAAGCGGCTTCCCGGAACTGATCCCTGCCGTTCACACCGATTTTATATTTCCTCTTGTCGGCGAAGAGCTTGGGTTAGCAGGGGCACTGGAAATCGTTGTGATCTATGCTCTACTAGTCTGGAGAGGCATGCGTATTGCAATAAATGCGGCGGATGGATTTGGATGTCTATTGGCCTTCGGATGCAGTTCCCTTTTAGCTTTGCAGGCGTTGATAATTTTAGGAGGGGTTGCCGGCTTAATACCACTGACGGGGATTCCTTTGCCCTTCCTGAGCTATGGAGGCAGCTCTTTTGTTTCTAACTGCTTTATTGCGGGTCTCCTAACGAAGATCAGCGAAGGGGGACTAGAATGCAGAAGGCCATAAAAAGGTTCAGTTACTTCATAGCAGGTTGTTTTGTTATGTATGGGGTTTACCTTGTTTATTTTGTTTTCTGGAAGGCGCCCCTTCTCGAACAAAAGGGAGCAAACCCCCGACCTTGGATCCTGGAGAGTCGGATCCAGAGGGGAGGAATTTTCGCTAGAGGAGGCGAAAAGATAGCAGAAAGTTTGCCAAGTGGGGGGCAGTTTGTCAGAAAATACTATTATGGAAGCGCCTATGCTCATATCGTTGGTTACGAATCGAAGCGTTTAGGAAAAACCGGGGTGGAAAGTTCCTATGACGGGCAGCTTTTAGGCCTAGAGGGCTCCATAAAAAAGAGGCTAGAGGTTCGTTGGGGTGTTAAAGGCGTTAAAGGTAACGATATAGTTCTCACTGTCGATCATCTACTCCAGCTAGAGGCATGCAGGTTGCTCTCTCCCTATAGAGGAGCGGCAGTGGTCCTCAATCCGAAGACAGGGGAAATTCTAGCGTTGGCGAGCTCTCCGAGCTTTGATCCTAATCCCCCATGCTTGGAAAGAAACTGGGAAAAATTAAAAGGAGAACCGGATCATCCGCTTCTTAACAGGGCTACCATGGGATTGTATCCCCCGGGCTCAGTCTTAAAGATCGTAACTGCTTCATTAGGTTTGAGGAGATTTCCAGGCCTTGAAGGAGAAGTTTATGAGTGTCGGGGGGAAATAAAGATAGATGGCAGGGTTTTGAAGGATCTGCGCCCTCATGGTGAGGTGGATTTGAAACGCGCCTTAGCTCTATCATGCAACAGTTATTTCGTTGAGCTAGGCCTCCGCTTGGGTGCAGATGATTTCGCTAGGGGGCTTGCAGCATTTGGCTGGGGAGGGGATTTTCACTTTGACATACCAGCGCAGAGGATCCCCCTTCCGAGAGAGAGCTTTTATACCCCTGACGGCCTGGCGGAGGCTGCTATAGGACAGGGTGAAATCGTGGTTACCCCCTTATTTATGGCTATGGTAGCCGGTGCTATTGGTAATGATGGGGTGATGATGAAGCCTTACCTTGTGAGCGAGATCAGAGGTCAGGATGGTTCTGTGCTCTGGCGAGCGCGACCAACTGTACTAAGGATCGCTGTATCTCCGGAAATAGCCGCAAAGGTCCGGGAAGCGATGGTGGAAGTTGTGAAAAATGGTACAGGAACAGCTGCAGCTATTCCCGGAATGGATGTGGCTGGGAAAACCGGTTCGGCAGAAAATCCTGCTGGTGAGCCTCATGCTTGGTTCGTAGCGCTGGCGCCAGCTCAGGATCCTCAGGTGGCAGTAAGTGTTATAATTGAACATGGAGGGCAGGGCGGGAGAGTGGCTGCTCCCATCGCGAGGGAGTTGATCAAAATTGCTTTGCGCCGAGGAGGATTTTAGCACGTGGTCGGTAGGATTCTCGGCAACCGGTACGAAATAATTGCCAAGCTCGGCTCGGGAGGCATGGCCAATGTTTACCAGGCTAAAGACCGGGTGCTCAATCGGGTTGTAACGGTGAAGGTGTTGCGTGATGAACTGGCTGAGGATAAGGACTTTGTGCGGCGTTTTCAGCTTGAAGCTCAAGCAGTCGCTAGCCTCTCTCATCCTAACATCGTGAGCATCTATGATGTGGGTGAGGAGGACGGACTTCCTTACCTTGTGATGGAGTATGTGGATGGGTGTAATTTAAAAGAAATTATCAAGCGCGAGGGAAGGCTTTCTCCTAGCGAAGCGATTAGCATCGGAATGCAAGTATGTGCGGCGTTGGCACATGCTCACGAGAAGGGTATCATTCATAGAGACATCAAGCCACATAATATCTTGGTTATGCCGGGGGGAAGGGTAAAGGTTGCAGATTTCGGTTTGGCTCGGGTTTTGTCTTTGCCGGCAGCCACAATGACTCAATCAGGAACTGTGATGGGTTCCGTGCATTATTTTTCGCCTGAGCAGGCTAAGGGAGAAGATGTGGGGCCAGAGTCAGATATCTACTCTCTGGGTGTTGTTCTCTACGAAGCTCTCGCAGGTCATGTCCCGTTTCAGGGCGATAACCCGATAACTGTCGCCTTAAAACACATTCAGGAAGAACCTCCTTCCCTCAGAAGAGAAAACCCTGCTGTTTCTCCTGCCCTGGAGGAAATTATCTTTAAAGCTATGGCAAAAGATCCCAGTAAGCGTTTTGCTTCAGCCAGGGAGATGCAGAATGCCTTGGCAGGTAGAACCGGTGGAGAAATGATTGAGTTTGATGAAAATGAACCAACTCGTGTACTTGCTATCGACAAGGGCGACAACAAGGATATTGTTAAAAGGAAACGGCGACTCCATCCTGCTGCATGGACAGGATTAGCTATTTTCTCTATAATTCTGTTAACTCTCCTAGGATGGTGGGTTTTTTCCAAATGGTTTTATGTTGGAGAAGCGATCGTTCCAGATGTCACTAATATGAAGTTGGAGGAAGCGGAAGCAAGACTTAAAGAGGCTGGCTTTCATGTCCAAAAGATCATCAGAGTGAATAATTCTGAAGTTCCTGCTGGTATAGTTTACAGGCAAGATCCGGTTGGTAATTATAGGGCAAAAAAAGGAAGCGGTGTGAGTTTATGGGTGAGCAAGGGGCCACGCTATGTGTGGCTTCCTGATGTGACTGGTTTACCACTGACTGAAGCAAAAGCCTTGCTGGAGGAAAGCAATGGTGAATTCCGGATCACTGTGAGCGAGGTAAACAGCGATACGGTAAAGCCAGATACTGTTATTTCTCAAGAGCCTCCTGGCGACCGACACGTTAAGGAAGGCACCATAGTTAAGCTGATAGTCAGCAAAGGGCCTGCAACCCTTATTATGCCTTCGCTGTTGGGCCAGACAGTCGATCAGGCCAGGGCTTTGCTCTCGAACATGGGTCTTAATTTGGGAGGTATCAAGGAGGAGCCTAGCACCCAGTACCCTGAGGGGACGATTACCGGCCAGAGTATAAGCGAAGGTACCCCTGTCAAGCCAGGAGATACGGTGGATATTTGGGTCAGTCAGGGGCCAGGTCCTATGGCACGTACTGTGCCGCTCAGATTCACCGTTAAGAGCCCCGGTGTTGTGAGGGTAGAGATAAAGGATACCAGTGGTAGCCGGATAGCCTATGAAGGTGAACATCAAGCCGGAGACGAGGTCCAGAAAGAGTTTGTTGTCTATGCTCCAGGGGAGATAGATATCTACTTTCAGAACAAGTTATATAAAACAATACCGGTCGAATAAAAAGGGAGGCGTTCATGCTTAGAGGCATTATTGTAAAGGGGTATGGCGGTTTTTATTTCGTCCAGTCAGAAGCAGGTCTCATCAGCTGTAGGGGACGAGGCCGCTTGAAGTGGAATGAAAAAACCCTTCTAGTAGGGGATCACGTCCTTTTTAACCTCGTAGGAGACGGAGTTGGGGTGATCGAAGAGGTTCTGCCGCGGAAGAATGCCTTGATCCGCCCACCGGTTGCCAATGTGGATCAGGCAATTTTGGTTTTTGCTCTGATTGATCCTGAACCGGATTTAAAGCTGCTCGACAGACTCCTCATATTATGCGGAGTAGAAAAAATAGAGGTTATAATATGCTTAAATAAAGTGGATTTAGTGGCTGAGCAAGATGGTTCTAGCATTGCTGATATTTATAGAAGCGCTGGGTATGAGGTGATATTCACCTCGGCTTTGCAGAAAATTGGCATCGACAAGTTGGCTGAGAAGATAAAGGGGAAAATATCTGTTGTGGCTGGCCCCTCAGGAGCGGGAAAATCCAGCATCCTCAATGCACTGGAGCCGGGTATGTCTTTAAAGACTGGCGAAATCAGTCGGAAGTTGAGGAGGGGAAGGCATACAACCCGGCATGTGGAGCTTCTCCGCGTGGCAGATGGTCTTATTGCTGATACTCCTGGCTTCAGCAATCTTCATCTCCCTGACAATATGAAGGCGGTAGAACTGGGAAGCTATTTTCCAGAGATAAACAATTTAGCAGGACAGTGCCGTTTTGTAGATTGCCTGCATTTCCGTGAGCCCGATTGTGCAGTCAAGAAGGCAGTGGATAGTGGAGCGATCAGCCTCTCTCGTTATCATAACTACTTAGCCTTTCTGAGGGAGGTTATGGAAAAGGAGCGAACCTACGAATGAGGATAAAAATAGGGCCATCTATTTTAAGCGCAGATTTTGCTAACCTTGCCTCCCAGATTCACCAACTGGAAGCGGGAGGGGCAGATTATCTTCATCTGGATGTAATGGATGGGAGATTTGTCCCTAATCTGACATTTGGCCCAGTTGTTGTGAAAGCATTGCGAAGAGTCACAAGCCTGCCATTCGATGTCCACCTGATGGTGCAGGAGCCGGAGCGTTTTATCGAGCAGTTCAAGGAAGCTGGTGCCGACATTTTAACCGTCCATGCAGAGGTTTGTCCTCACCTCCACCGCGTGATTCGCAGCATCAAGCATCTTGGGATGAAAGCCGGTGTGGCGCTCAACCCTGCTACACCTCTCCATGTCTTGGAGTATATCCTCGAGGAAGTGGATCTGGTCCTGCTGATGACTGTAAACCCTGGCTGGGGAGGGCAGGAGTTTATACAGCAAATGTGCAAAAAAGTCGAAAAGATGAGGAAAATAATCGACAACACCGGCTTTAAAATAGAGTTAGAGGTTGATGGGGGAATTAACCTGTCAACGGTTGGAAGCGTTGTGGCAGCAGGAGCAGAGTCTCTCGTAATAGGTTCCGCTCTGTTCAGAGAAGTTGATCTAGGAGAAGCCGTAAGGAAATACCGTCTGGCAGTGGAGAAGGTAGCCTGCGTACAAGAAGAGGGGCGTTGAAGTTCTTTCTGCCCTGGATTGCGGGGGAAGATCTCATGACAGAAGATGAAAAATATATGGAAAGAGCGTTGGAACTGGCTGCATTGGGGCGGGGAAAAACTTCTCCGAATCCTATGGTTGGAGCGGTTGTGGTTTTGAATGGAAGAGTCGTAGGAGAAGGATACCACCAGAAAGCAGGAACTCCTCATGCGGAGATCCACGCTCTCCGACAGGCAGGAGAAAGAGCAAAAAACGCTTTGCTCTATGTGACCTTGGAGCCTTGTTGTCATTATGGAAGAACACCCCCATGCACCGAAGCCATTATCCGTGCTGGGGTGAAAAGGGTTGTGGTAGCGGTAGAAGATCCTAATCCGTTGGTAGCAGGAAAGGGGATCCAGGCGCTGAGAGATGCAGGAATCGAAGTAGAAGTGGGAGTATTGGAGGAAAAAGCGCGCCGTCTTAATGAAGCCTTTTTTAAATATATGCAGGAGAGGCGTCCATTTGTAACCGTTAAAGCGGCAATGAGCCTTGATGGAAAGATCGCTACGTCTACTGGGGATTCCAAGTGGATCACAGGTACAGAGGCAAGAGAATTTGTCCATAGGCTTAGAGCAGAAAGCGATGCCATCATGGTAGGCATCGGAACGGTGTTGGCGGATGATCCGCTTCTAACCGTTAGGCTTGCTGGAGAAGACAAAAAACCTCTACGGGTCATTGTAGACAGCAACCTGCGCATACCTGTGCACTCTCAAATTGTTCGCACTGCACAAGATGTACCGACTGTTGTGGCATCAGTTGAAGGAAAGTGTGATGAGGCAAAGAAGAAGGAATTAGAGAATGCAGGCGTTGAGGTTTGGGAATTGCCCGAAGACAATGGAAGGGTTGAGCTCTATTCTTTGCTGGAGGAACTGGCCAAAAGAGAGGTGCTCAGTGTTCTTCTTGAGGGGGGAGCGACCCTCAACGCTTCTGCGCTGGCTGCAGGGATCGTCGATAAGGTGATCTTCTTTTATGCACCCAAGATAATCGGTGGCGGTGATGCTCCAGGGCCATTTGGAGGCAGAGGAATAGATGCCGTGAATAAGGCCATCAGGGTTGAGGAGTTGAGATGGGAAAAAATAGGAGAAGACCTGATGGTTGTAGGTTATCCTGCTAAGCGGGCATAAGGAGTGAACCGTCTTTGTTTACCGGTCTGGTTGAGGAGGTAGGCGTTCTCCAGGGAGTTGAAAGAAGGTATATGTCTGCCTTGCTGACTGTCAGGGCAGAAAAGGTCTTGGATGGATTAAAAGAGGGGGACAGCATTGCTGTAAACGGCGTCTGTCTTACTGTGACAGGGTTTTCTGGAAAGAGTTTTACTGTGGATGTGATGGCAGAGACGCTTGATAAGACAAACCTCGGAGGATTGCGGGAGGGAAGTCTTGTTAACCTTGAGAGAGCGCTAAAGGTAGGGGAGAGGTTAAACGGGCATTTTGTTACTGGACATGTTGATACCACTGGCACCGTTATAAGGCGGCGGGAGCGCGGGATCGCCTCTGACATCTGGATCGCCGTTCCAGAAGAAATAGAAAAATATCTTGTTCCACAAGGATCTGTGGCTGTCGATGGCGTAAGTTTGACTATTGCAGAGAAAGGCTCTGGTGTCTTCATGGTTAGCTTGATTCCTCATACAAAAAAGATGACCACTCTTGGCTCAAAGAGAGAAGGAGATAAGGTAAATATTGAGGTAGATGTGTTAGGAAAATATGTATATTATTTGCTAATGGATGAGAAAAGGAATAAAAGCGGGATAACATTGGAGTTTTTGGAAGAACATGGTTTTGTCTAATTGCACGATTATTTTGGCGTTAATACTACACTATGAAGCGAGGAGGGGAAGGTATGGCTGGAGAATATCGGTTTAATACAATCGAGGAGGCAATCGAGGAGATAAAAGCTGGTCGGATGGTCATCGTGGTGGATGATGAGGATAGAGAAAATGAAGGAGATCTTGTCATGGCAGCAGAAAAGGTTACTCCTGAGGCTATAAACTTTATGGCGACCTACGGGAGAGGTCTGATCTGCGTGCCTATGGTCGGCGAAAGGCTTGATGAACTGGATATACAGCCTATGGTTAGTCAGAACACTGACAGTTTTGAGACTGCATTTACTGTTTCAGTGGATGCAGCCACAGTGACAACTGGCATTTCTGCATATGAACGAGCGCTTACTGTGAAAACTCTCGTCGATCCTAAAACAAGGCCTGAAGATCTCAGGCGGCCAGGCCATATCTTTCCGCTCCGCGCAAAAGAGGGTGGAGTCTTGAGGAGGGCAGGCCATACTGAGGCTGCGGTGGACCTTGCTCGACTTGCAGGGCTTTATCCAGCTGGAGTTATTTGTGAAATAATGAATGATGATGGCACAATGGCAAGGGTTCCGCAGCTTTTCGAATTTGCAAAAAAGCACGGATTGAAGATCATTACCATCGCAGACCTCATAGAGTATAGGCGGAGAACCGAGAAGCTGGTCCGAAGGGTTGCTTCTGCCCATCTTCCTACGAAATACGGCGAATTTACAGTGATCGCTTACGAAACTGTTCTCGATCACAACTGTCATATTGCGCTCGTTAAAGGTGAAATCTCTCCAGACCGCCCGATCCTGGTGAGGGTGCACTCCGAGTGTTTGACAGGTGATGTCTTTGGCTCTCTGAGGTGCGACTGCGGTGCGCAATTGGCTGAAGCCTTACGGATGGTTTCTAAAGAGGGAACAGGTGTTATCCTCTATATGCGGCAAGAAGGAAGGGGAATCGGTTTATTGAATAAGATTCGTGCTTATAGCTTACAGGACAACGGGTGTGATACTGTGGAGGCCAATGAAAAGCTAGGCTTCCCTCCGGACCTTCGTGATTATGGTTATGGTGCACAGATCCTTGTGGATCTAGGGGTAAGAAAGATCAGGTTATTAACAAACAACCCGAGGAAGATAGCTGGTCTCCAAGGTTATGGGCTGGAAATCGTAGAGAGGGTTCCCATCGAGATTCCGCCTCTTCCTGAAAATTTTCGATACTTAAAGACCAAGAAAGAAAAACTGGGACACCTTCTTGCACTAAAGAATTAGCTTGAGAAAGGGGAGTTTCGCTATGGCAAAGGTTTTCCAAGGCAAACTGCTGGGCGAAGGATTGCGAATCGGAATTGTAGTGTCAAGGTTTAACGAGTTTATCACCAGCAAACTGCTGAATGGAGCTCTTGATATGCTCTACCGACACGGGGTAGATAGCGAGCTGATCGAGGTGGTATGGGTTCCTGGCGCTTTTGAGATTCCGGTTACAGCCAAGAGAATGGTTGAGCGTGGCTATGATGGCATCATTTGTCTCGGGGCCATCATCCGGGGAGCCACTCCACACTTCGAGTACATCGCTAGTGAGGTAACCAAGGGTATTGCTCAGGTAGCACTGGAGACGGGAATACCGATCGTGTATGGTCTGATCACTGCTGACACACTAGAGCAAGCCATTGAGCGTGCAGGGACAAAGGCAGGCAACAAGGGCGCTGATGCTGCTTTAACCGTTTTGGAGATGATCAATCTCTTCAAAGAGCTGAGAAAAAGCCAGGGGATTCAGGTGTAAGGGGGAATTTGAATTGCGGATCGGAATTGTCAGCGATACTCACGGTTCGGTTTCTGCATGGGAAAAAGTGATTTCATCTGTATTCAAGGAAGCAGAATTGATAATCCACGCGGGGGATGTTCTTTATCATGGTCCGCGTAATCCTCTTCCAGAGAGCTATAATCCTCAAAAGCTGGCAGCAGCTATCAACGCTTCCCAGGTTCCAATTGTTTTCTCCCGCGGCAACTGCGATGCCGAAATCGATCAGATGTTGATCAAGTGGCCTTTGCAGTCACCGTATGCTTTTCTACAAATTGAAAGCCTGCGCTTTTTGATCTGCCATGGTCATCAATTGAGCCCGGAAGAAATGGAAGCGCAGGCCACTCGCTATGGTGTTAAGGTTTTTGTCTATGGACATTCACATGTTCCGGAGATCAGAGAAAAGAACAATGTTATTTTTCTTAATCCCGGTTCCCCCTCACTATCTAAGGATCCTCAAGGGAAGCAGACAGTTGCATTGTTGGATGATAACCGCCTATGTCTTATTGATATTGGCAACATGGAGATCATCCAAGAAGTCCAAGTGAGGCGTTAGAGCGCCCTCTTTACTTTACCAGCTTTTAGGCAGCGTGTGCACACTTTCAGGCGCATTGGCCTCCCGTTGATGACGGTTCTGACAGTCTGCAAGTTAGGGGACCAGGTTCGCTTGGTGCGTATATGGGAGTGACTCACCTGCATTCCTACACGCACGCCCTTTCCGCATATTGCACATTTAGCCATTCTTCTTTCCTCCTTTCTTCACAGCCCCTATTCTAGCAGAAAGGAAAAGCAATGACAAGAAATAGGGGCGTTTTTTATTTGGCTTTTCATTTCAGGGATCTGAGGATATAATTTGAAAGGAATTTAAAGAAAAACTGACGAATTTTGGTGTGAGCAGCATTTTTATGAGGCCGCGAAGGAGGCTGAGAAGATGAATGAAAATCGCAGAACAAATTATGGAAGCATTGAAATAGCTCGGGAAGCAGTCGCCACTATAGCTGGAGCCGCTGCAGTGCGTTGCTATGGCATTGTAGGGATGGTTCCTCGCGGGATCAGGCAAGAGGTTGCGGAACTCCTCGGCAAGGAAGATGTAGGACAGGGTGTGGAGGTTAGAGTCGAAGGGGATGAAGTAAAGATAGATCTCTGGGTAGTCATGTGTTACGGCGTGAACATTCCAGAAGTGGCTCGCAGCGTTATGGAGACCGTACGGTATGAAGTTGAACAAATGACAGGGCTGCGGGCAGCAGAGGTTAATGTGAATGTAGTTGGGATAAAAGTCTTTCAACAATCGTGAGGGGGAACCGGATTGAGCTTGGAGGTTGTAACTGGGGAACAGCTCAAACTGTTCTTCGAAGGCGGCTTGGAAGCTCTCAGGCAACATCAGCAGGAAATCGATCAATTGAATGTGTATCCTGTCCCTGACGGAGATACAGGAAAGAATTTGTTTTTGACGATGGTTTCGGCGGTAAAGGAATTGCAAAGAGTGAATTCTTTGACCATAAGCAATGTCAGCGAGGCAGCAGCGAAGGGGTCTCTTTTGGGGGCGAGAGGCAATTCAGGTGTGATCCTATCTCAATTGATCCGGGGCTTTGCCGAAGCTGTAAGGGGAAAGGAGACGATCTCAGGACGGGATTTTGCCCGTGCTTGGCAAACAGCGGTTGCAGTGGCCTACCGCGCTGTGATCAAGCCTGTTGAGGGAACGATGCTGACGGTTGCCAGAGAATTTGCGAGAAGCCTAAGCAATGCTGTTGTCAGCGAGGAAGACCTTTGCAGCGCGATAGCCAAAGCGCTCAAGGATGGCTATGAAATTCTTCAAAAAACTCCTGACATGCTCCCCGTTCTAAAAAAGGCGGGTGTTGTTGATGCCGGAGGAAAAGGTTTGCTAGTAATGCTTGAAGGGGGCCTGCGAGCTCTGAGGGAGAGCGGTGGGTTCCGTTATGATCCCTGGAAGGCAGAGAAATTTGATTCCAAAGAAGGTGAGGTAAAGCAGCTATTATCTCCAGAGAGAGAAGAAGATTTTTCTCATCTGTACTGTGTAAGTTTAACTGTCGAAACAGATGTCTCTAATGCAGGTAGAATTCGTGAGGAGGTTGCCCCATTGGGCGATAGCCTTGTTATTGGCGGGGCAAGTGATGTTGTCAAGCTTCATATCCACACGAACTTTCCGGGCAAGATCCTGGAGTGCTGCCAAAAATATGGTACTCTCCATAACATTGAAATAGCCAACATGCGTGATCAATGGGAAGAAAGGCTACAGTTTGAAAAAGCCAGCTGTGAAGAAGAGAAACCAGATATAAGACAGTCTAGAATCGGAATAGTTGCGGTAGCAGCTGGCGAAGGAATCAAGAACCTTTTTAAGAGCCTTGGTGTTAACGAAATAATAGAAGGGGGGCAGACGATGAACCCCTCTGTAGAAGAGTTTGTGAATTCGATCGAGAAGGTAGATGCTCAAGAGGTGATAATACTCCCTAACAACAAAAATCTGATTTTAGCAGCGGAGCAGGCCAAAAGTCTTGTTAGCAAAAGAGTGGAGATTGTTCCCTCCGTTACTATTCCAGGGGGATTGGCGGCAATGTTAGCTTTTAATGAGAACCTTGACATAGCCGAAAACAAAGAAAGGATGGTTCAAGCTCTAGACCAGGTTAAAGTTGGGGAGGTTACCTACGTTGTCCGCGATGCCTCCTTTGATGGGGTACAGATGAGAAAGGGAGATTATGTAGGTTTTTACGAGGGCAGAGTTGTCACCTCGGGTTCATCTCTTGAGGATGTAGTTTGTGACCTTGTTGACCATATGATCAGCCCTCAGGACGAGTTGGTCACCTTGTATGCGGGCGCTCAGGTCTCCCCGTCGGAGTCTGAGAAAATCCTAAAGAGGATACAGGAAGCCCATCCCGAAATAGAGATTGAGTCTCATTTCGGAGGGCAACCTGTATACTATTATCTGATAAGTGTCGAGTAGGAATGGGCGGCAAGATCTCTACCAGAAAACCACGACAGCTTACGGGGAGACAATTAGGCGCCTTGAAGATCTCTGATCTGCCTAATATAGGGGAGGCTCGGGCAAAGGTTCTGAGGAAACTGGGGATCGAGAGTTTATTCGATCTCCTGTACTATCTTCCCCGCCGCTACGAGGACAGGCGGTTTTATCAAGGGCCACTCAGCAAACTGGAGACAGGCCAGGTCGCCACACTTAAAGGAACTATCTTGGAAATTGAGGAAAATTCTCTAAAAAAGGGCCTCTCTCTGCTAAGGGTCAGGATGAGCTGTGATTCAGAGACTGTTACCGCTCTATGGTTCAATCAACCTTTTCTAAAAAAGTGCATGCGAAGAGGTTTGCCCTTGAGTGTTACGGGAAAGGTGGAGCGGAATCTCTTTGGATGCGAAATAACGGTGATCGACTATGAGGTAGGATGCTCAAATCCCCCTTTGCATGTTGGACGCATTGTCCCTATCTATAGCAGTACAGAGGAGCTAAGCCAGCGTTCTCTCAGGAGATTGATGTTTCAATGCATAAATAAATATTCGAAATGGGCAAAGGACATATTGCCTAGCCAATTGAAGGAGGCCTTTGGCCTTATTCCGTTGGAAGAAGCGCTTTATCAAATACACTTTCCTGATGATTTTGATAAATTAAAAAAAGCGAGAGAGCGTTTGGTAATTGAAGAGCTTTTCTTGTTCCAAATCGGATTATCAAAAATGAGGAAAAGGGCGCAGAGTCAGGGTATAGAACGCATCCCCCGTACAGACTTGCCCAAAAAATTCCTGGACTCTCTACCGTTTGCTTTAACAACTGCCCAGAGAAGGGTTATCTCTGAAATAGAAGGAGATTTAATGAGCAAGCGCCGTATGTATCGCCTCCTGCAAGGGGATGTTGGTTGTGGCAAAACAGTAGTGGCCTTATATGCACTTTTTTATGTCGTAGCAGCCGGTTATCAGGGGGCGCTCATGGCACCTACTGAGGTTTTAGCTGAACAGCATTATCTTTGCCTGCGGAGGGTCGCAGAGCTGTTTGGCGTAAGAGTAGGGCTGCTCACAGGTTCGCTGCCGAAAAAGGCGCGTAGCGAACAGCTGCGATTAATAGAAAACGGAGAGATAGATATCGTGGTGGGTACCCACGCACTGCTCGAAGAAAACGTTGTTTTTAAGAATCTTGGATTGGTCGTCATCGATGAACAACACCGTTTTGGAGTTAACCAGCGCGATCTCTTGATAACAAAGGCAGAAAACGCCGATGTTCTTGTTATGACTGCTACACCTATTCCTCGAAGTTTGGCTCTTACAGTTTATGGCGATCTCGAACTCTCAATAATAGATGAGCTCCCTTCTCAAAGGCGAGGAATCAAGACTTATTTTCTTCCTGTGAGAGAGAAAGCGAGGGTTTATCAGTTTTTGAGGAAAGAGCTTGCGAAAGGAAGACAGGCGTATGTGGTCTGCCCGCTGATTGAAGAATCGGAAAAGTTAGAGGTTGAGGCTGCGGTGAAACGGGCTGCAGAGTTAGCTGAGGAGTTTCAAGAATATAAGATCGGGCTCTTGCACGGGAGGCTGAAGGTGCAGGAAAAGGAAATGGTTATGGATGCCTTTCGCAGGGGAGAGATTCAGATTCTTGTCGCAACTCCCGTAATAGAGGTTGGTATCGATGTGCCGAACGCTACCATTATCATTATTGAAGGAGCGGAGCGATTTGGCCTGGCGCAGTTGCATCAGCTGCGGGGGCGCGTGGGAAGAGGGGAACACCAGGGGTATTGTATATTGTTAGGTAATCCTCAGACCCGAGAGGCTAGGGAGCGAATAAAAACGTTGCTCAAGTGCTCGGATGGGTTTCAGGTAGCCGAACAGGATCTCTTGCTCAGGGGTCCTGGCGAACTTATAGGCACAAGGCAGCATGGAGTTTCTGACTTTCGCGTCGTAGATATTCTCAATGATTACGCATATTTACAAAAATTGACATATTTCATTTCTAAATGTCACATCGACCTGAATGATGAAATTTGGGAAGAGGTAGAATATCGTTTTCCTACACTTTCTTATGTTTACAAATATTAACTTTAAGTGTCTTTTTGTTTTGTTTTAAACCTCGATCTATCTTAAAAAGATCGAGGTCTTTTGTTTTTTGAGTAAAAAAGACAGGAAGGGCTGTATAACAAAAGGTTCCTAGGGAAAGACTTACTAGGATAAAAAACTTTATGGGGTTAATACTAAGTAACGAAAGAAAATAATGAAAGGAGGGAAAGCAAATGGGTCGCGGACAGAAGAGAAACAAGCTCCTTGTTCCCGAGGCTAGCAGAGCCATGTATCAGTTTAAGTATGAGCTTGCTCGGGAGGTCGGTATTGAAAATCAGATTCAGGGTGATTACTGGGGGTACATCTCTTCCAGGGACTGTGGTGCTGTAGGTGGTGGCATGGTTCGGCGGATGATCCAGAGCATCGAACAAACCCTGGCGCAACAGGGCAGCCCCAGCAATCTGATTGCGGCGACTCAGAATACTCCCAATGTCCCGTAACCTTGTTTAAAGCATAACATTAAAACACATTTTTAAGGAGGGAAAATGCATGGGTCAAGGTCAAAAAAGAAACAAATTGCTCGTTCCTGAAGCCAGCAGAGCTATGTATCAGTTCAAGTATGAAATGGCTAACGAAGTGGGTATCCAGAATCAGATTCAAGGAGACTATTGGGGTTATGTATCCTCACGTGATTGTGGAGCGGTTGGGGGTGCCATGGTGCGGCGTATGATTCAAGCATATCAGCAAAGTTTAGCGGCTCAAAATCAGCAGGCATCCCCAACCACAACTACCCTTCGTTGATAGTTAACAATGAATTTCCTTACTTAAGGCGGACGGAAAGAGTCCGCCTTAAATTTTTAACATAACAAAGCTTCTAATTCTTCCCTTGGCACCCTTGGATGGAGCGCAAGGGTGATTCCTCTGTTTATGGCCCTGCCGGCATTGAGGATTAAATCGTCAATCTCTCGAGGTGTAACGATCAAAGAGCCATCGAATGACTTAAAGAGCTCTTGTATAAGCGCGTTCATTTCAAAATAATTGAGCTGTACTGCATTTTTTATTTTTCTGTTATAGTGTTCAAGAGCCATGCTGGCAATCACGCTAGCGTTGACTACTGTTGGAACTCCGATGGCTACGACAGGCACCCCCATCGTTTGAAAATTGATCTCTATTCGTTTATTATTAACTCCGGAACCCGGTGTGATTCCTGTATCTCCTATTTGGATGGTTGTACCGAGCCGTGAAAGGTTGGTTGCTGCTAAAGCATCAATTGCGATAATTGCGCTTGGCCGCACTTTTTCGACAATTCCTTTGATTATTTCGGCGCTTTCGATTCCTGTAATTCCCAAAACTCCGGGTGCAAATGCGCATACAGGGCGATAATTTTTTGCTACTTGTGGAAGGTGCTGATGGAGATGCCGTGTGATCAAAGAGTATTTGACAACCGTTGGGCCTAATGCATCAGGCGTCGCTTGCCAGTTGCCAAGTCCGATAATCAGTACAGTCGCTTCTTCAGAAATCTTTAAAAGATTTCTGAGATGATATGCAACGATATCGCCAACGCTTTTTTGAACTTCAGGAGATTTAAACCTCAGATCTGGTGATTCGACTGTGATATATGTTCCTGGGGGTTTCCCCATGATTGTTGCTGCCTTGATATCCGTTATTTTGATTATGGTGACTGTGCCAAACTGGAACGTTTGTTTCTCTTCAAGAACACCAGGTATTTCTTGTCCTGTTGCACCTCTGATGAGGTCTCTAGCTTCTAAAGCCAGATCGATATTCATCAGTTGCTCTTGAAGAAGTTCGTAGTGTGCCAATTTTTTTCTCCCCTGGATTTTTACCTGATTACCTCTCCTTAGTTATGGTTAACTTTTTTTAATATTTTTATACAAGTTTATGCAGGGCATTTGTCATGGGGTGTGATCTTCGATGGATTGGTTGCCTGAGCTGGATCAATGCAATAACCTTCAAGAATTGAAGGAATTTTGCCTTCAATGCCGTTATTGCGGTCTGCGCGAGAACGTCCGAGGAGTCGTATTTGGAGAAGGGAATGAAAATTCCGATCTGATGTTCGTCGGAGAAGCTCCTGGTGCTGAAGAAGACAGACT
>JBNATO010000011.1:0-16474 GCA_049701555.1 Thermacetogeniaceae bacterium
GGAGTCGATGGCGGGGCGGATGCCTTGGTAGAGTTAGGGTATCGCCCCGATATAATTGTTGGTGATATGGATAGCGTATCTGATAGTACTCTTTTGTGCGGAGCCGAGATCGTCGTCCATGCCTATCCGGATGGCACTGCGCCTGGACTAGAGAGGGTCCAAAAGCTCGGTTTACCCGCAGTGCTTTATCCCGCACCGGGGACAAGCGAGGACATTGCCTTACTCCTTGCTTATGAACATGGAGCAGAGCTGATCGTTGCTGTGGGGACTCACTCGAATATGATCGATTTTTTGGAGAAAGGTCGTCCTGGTATGGCGAGCACGTTTCTGGTTCGCCTGAAAGTAGGGTCGATTCTCGTCGATGCCAAAGGGGTGAGCAAGCTCTATCGCCAGAGGCTCCGGTTAAGGCATTTGGCAGAGATATTTTTAGCAGCACTTATTCCCCTCTTTGTCGTGGCGATCGTCTCGCCGGCGATCAGGAATTATATAAAACTTTTGATCATCCAGCTTAAGGTTTTGCTGCGCATCTAATTGCAAATTTAGAAGAGGCAGAAAGGTGTGTTGAAATGATTATCGATATAAAATACCACATCGCCTCTCTCGCGGCTGTATTTATAGCTTTAGGGATAGGTATATTGATTGGTACATCGATGATCGGCAGCGATGCATTGATGAAAAAGCAGGAGGCGCTGATAGCCAGTTTGCAATCTCAATATGCCGCGTTGAGGGATGAAAACCGAAGAATGGCAAATGAACTGGCCTCATTGAAACAGGATGATGTCTATCAACAGGAGTTTAACCGGGCTGTTCTTCCAGCACTGGTTCGGGAGAGGTTGCTGGGCCGCAAGGTTGCTGTTGTGGACGTCAGCAACCGCAGGGATCACGATCCTATTGCAAGCGTATTAAGAGAAGCCGGTGCCGAGGTAGAGTCATTGACTCAGATTAATTTGAGCAAGTTTAAGGATACCGCGGTGAAGGACCAGGTTGCGGCGTATCTGGGGAAAAAGGACAGGGATCTTCCCCTTAACTCTTTTCTTCCTGAGTTTGCTCGGTTTTTTGCAAGTGCTGTTGTGACAGGAGGCGGCGATGATCTCATCCGCCAATTAGAGAGCAAAGATGTCCTTAAGATCACAGGCGCCTATGGGGTTCCTGTGCAAGATATCGTATTAATTGGCGGCTGTGACTCTAAAGAACATGATTATGCAAAGGTTTTTGATTTGGTGCTTGTGAAGGAATGGCAGGCTGCTGGAATTAAGGTGTACGGGGTTGAAGACAGCGATGTGCCTGTCTCCTATATGCGTTATTATCAGGCTTCTCGTTTGACGACTGTTGATAACATTGACACCGTTTATGGCCAGGTAGCTTTGGTTCAAGCGATGGCGGGTTATCCAGGTCATTACGGCGTCAAGCCCACCGCTGAGAATTTCCTTCCTCCATTTTAATTTTTTAACTTAAGGGAGGATATTTTCTCCTTGATTTCGGTTCTGATTCCCGCATATAACGAAGAAAGTTCAATAACTGCCACGGTCAGGGCAGTATGGAAAGTAGAGATGGTTCGTCAGGTGGTTGTGGTGGATGACGGCTCCCTTGACTCCACCGCTGAGAGGGCTGCTGATGCAGGAGCCACAGTGATAAGGCTTCCCACCAATAAAGGGAAGGGAAATGCCTTAAATGTGGGGATTCCTCACCTGAATGAACCGATTATAGCATTGTTGGATGCTGACCTGGGAGAAAGCGCTAGCCAGCTGGAGGTTTTAGCTCGTCCCGTGGTCGATGGGGTGGCTGATATGGCCATAGCAAGTTTCCCCCGGGTGAAAAAAGGTGGCGGCTTTGGATTAGTTAAAGGACTGGCGCGCGGCGGGATATATCTCCTAACTGGATTGTGGTTACAGGCTCCATTATCAGGGCAGCGTGTTTTGCGAAGAGAGGTTTTGGCGGCGGTTTTCCCCTTTGCTGAAGGTTACGGCGTTGAGGTGGCTATGACGGTGAAAGCTGCCCGCGCTGGTTTCCGCATATTGGAGGTGCCCACAACTATGTCCCACCGGGTAACGGGAAGAAATTGGGCGGGCTTTAAGCATCGCGGAAAGCAATTTTGGCATGTGTTGCTGACATTGCTTAAGGTTGTGTCGGAGAGATGAAGTTGTGGGGAAACTTGTTGATCTACGTTGCTGCGGGATATCTTTTCAGCTTGGTTATGATCCCATTTTTGTTTAAGATGCTTCGGGATGCTGGCGCGGTTCGCCCCAACTATCGCAGCGAGGAAATTCCAGTGGGAGCGGGTATGTTTATACCGTTTGTCTATTGTGCTGTCGTTATAGCTATGCAGAGATTTCAGGAGAGCAAGTGGCTCATTTTTCTCTTTGGACTGACATATTTTGGCCTGCTCGGTCTTGTCGATGATTTATTGGGTTCACGCAGCAGCACAGGATTTAAAGGGCATTTTTCCTCTCTTATTAGGGGAAAACTGACAACTGGAGCTCTGAAGGCGCTTGGCGGAGGAGCGGGCGCTATACTCATTTCATTATTTTCTTTTCCTCACAAGCCCTGGTGGCAGGTTCTTGCTGCGGCCCTCTTGATCGCTCTGTCGGCTAATACCCTCAACCTCTTTGATCTACGGCCGGGTAGAGCTCTTAAAGTGTTTTTCCTTTGGTTTTTGATGCTGATTCCCGTAGGATGGAAGAGTGGATATTTATCTTTGTTAGCTCCAATGGTTGGGTGTGTTCTGGCATATGCCCCGCATGACTTAAAAGCCCGGGCAATGCTCGGTGATACAGGATCAAACATGCTGGGAGCTGCTCTGGGGATGGCATCTGTATGGATGCTCTCCTTTTCTGCGCAGCTTGGAGCTGTTGCTTTCTTATTTGCGCTGCATCTCTTTACAGAGAGGTATTCGCTAACGGCAATAATCGAGAGGAACAGGTTTTTAAACTTCCTCGACAGGCTGGGAAGAGGCGGTGAATAAGAAGGCGAATCTAGTAAAGGAGGGCATTTCTGAAAAATGGCTGACATCAATGTCGAGAGGCTTGCGAAGGAGTTCCTCGCTTTAGCCCAGATCTCATCTCCTTCTTACAGGGAGCGGGAATTAGGAAACTATCTGATAAGGCGTCTCCGCGATCTGGGTCTCTCTGTGGAGGAAGACGATGCTGGTGAGAGGATTGGCGGCAACTGTGGGAATATTTTTGCGCGTTTGGAGGGGACGGTAGAGTGCCAAGCGATCTTTTTTTGCGCTCATATGGATACTGTGCAGCCGGGTGAAGGCGTTAAGCCTGTATTGCAGGATGGGGTTTTCCGGAGTGATGGAACCACTGTTCTGGGGGGAGATGATAAGGCCGGTATTGCTGCAATAATTGAATTGCTCGAGGTTCTAAAGGAGAATAAAATAGCGCACGGGCCCATTGAACTCCTGTTCACGGTGGGTGAAGAGCAAGGTTTGCGCGGCAGCAAAAACTTCGATTGTTCTAAGTTTCGGGCGAGGTTTGGTTATGTTCTGGATAGCAGCGGCAAGCCGGGAACGATTATTGTCGCTGCACCAACACAAAGCATATTGAATTTTACGGTTAAAGGGAAATCCGCTCATGCTGGGATAGAACCAGAGCGAGGAATAAACGCCATTCAGGCAGCTGGGCTTGGCTTGGCAAGGCTGCGGCTGGGAAGGATCGATGCTGAGACTACAGCTAACATCGGCGTGATCAAGGGAGGAAAGGCGACAAATATCGTACCAGATCTGGTTTACCTCGAGGGTGAGGTAAGAAGCCTTGATAGAAAAAAGATGGAGTCGCTGGTAGCAGAAATAATCGATAAATTCACCGAGGCTGTCGAGTCTGTGGGGGCTAAGAGCGAGATTAAGGTCAGCGTTGAGTACCCAGAGTTTCGACTTGATCCTGAGATGACCGTGGTTAAGCATGCATCCTTGGCTGCTGGAAGGGCAGGTCTGTCGGTTAGCCTGGAAACGAGCGGAGGGGGAAGTGATGCCAATATATTCAATGCCGCTGGAATACCCACTGCTAACCTCGGTATCGGTATGCAGCGAGTGCATACAGTAGAGGAGTTTTTGGAACTCAAGGACTTGATAGATGATGTTCGTTGGCTTCTCGAGATCGTCCGATCGGTTGCAGAGAGGGAAGGGAAAGAAGATTGATTTCCTGGCGAAAAGGGAAGGTCGTAAAGATTCTACAGGATTATGAAGACATTCAGGAGCTAGCAGTGGAGTGCGAAGGAAACACCGGTTTGGCATGGAATTATCCCGAGCTCACTGGTAGGGCTGAGCCGGGAGATGAAGTGTACCTAAACACTACTGCTGTTGAGTTGGGTCTAGGGAGCGGAGGTTATCACTTTGTCATTGCGAATTTAAACCGCCTTCCGGAGAGCAAGCTTGGCGAAGGACACATTATGAAACTGCGCTATACTCCGTTTCAGCTCAAAGTTTTAAGCGCTGAGGAGGAAAAGAGCCCGTATCGCTCAGATATCGCTGGTTTTACTTCTCTCAGCGGAACGCCAGTGATTGTTGGAACTCTTCACAGCATGTTGGCTCCTGCAGTGGGAGGTTGTCTTGCTGCAGGAGGTGAGAGGCTGCGGATAGTCTATTTGATGACAGACGGGGCAGCCTTGCCTATTGCCTTAAGTAAAACAGTGCGTCATCTAAAGAGGGAAGGGATGCTAGCAGGGACAATAACCTGTGGGCACGCTTTTGGTGGGGATTTGGAAGCTGTTAACGTCTATTCTGGCCTGGTGGCAGCGTATGCGGCCTTGAAGGCTGATGTGATCATCGTCACAATGGGGCCCGGAATTGTAGGGACAGGGACAAGATGGGGGACTACTGCCCTGGAGCAGGGTGAGATCCTGAATGCTGTCAGTGTTTTGGGTGGAAATGGTATAGCCATTCCCCGAATCAGCTTTGCGGATCCTCGTCCAAGGCACCGCGGCGTCAGCCATCATACGATCACTGCTTTGGGCAAGGTGGCGTTGACACCGTCTCTGGTAGTTCTTCCTGAGCCTGGGAAAGGCGAGGCAGAAGTTGTTTGGAGACAATTGGACGAGGGGGGGATCCTCTCAAAGCATAGGGTTGTTACTAGAGACGGAAAACCTGCCTTAAGATATCTTGAGCGCCAAAGAATTCCTTTAACTAGTATGGGCAGGAGCGTGGAGGACGATCCTGTTTTCTTTGAAGCTGCAGGTGCTGCTGGTATTTTGGCTGCTGAGCTGTTGAAGGGTATAACAAAGGGGTGATGTTGATGGAGAGGGAGCATGAAGCAAATCTGATTGAAAAGACGATCGCCTCAAAGGATGTCTTTAAAGGTCGGATTATTAAGGTAAGAGTTGATACTGTGTTGTTGCCTGATGGAAATACAGCGACGCGGGAGGTAGTGGAGCATCCGGGTGCTGTTGTAATTCTAGCTATAAATGACCGCGATGAAATAATCATGGTGCGTCAATACCGCCATGCTACGGGAGAAGTTCTCCTGGAACTCCCGGCTGGTAAGAGGGATCCCAATGAGAATCCCCTTATTTGTGCTCAGCGCGAGCTAGAGGAGGAGACGGGTTACTCAGCACGGGAATGGCACATACCTTTTTCTTTTTATACATCACCTGGTTTCTGCAACGAACTCCTCTACTTTGTGGTGGCAAAAGGACTTGTGAAAGGTGAGTCACATCCCGATGGTGAGGAGTTTTTGGAGGTATTGAAGGTGCCTGTGGAAGAGGCGCGCCGAATGGTAGCTTCGGGGGAGATCAAAGATGCGAAGACTATTCTAGGAATATTGGCGTTGCCGTTCCTGGAGGAGAGCCGAGGTGTTGGCTGAGTATTACGGTGATCTCCATATTCACATAGGCTGCACTGAGGATGGCTCCCCGGTTAAGGTTACAGCGTCGCGCAGCCAGACTCTGCGGAGAGTTTTGGAGGAGGCGGTCTCCAGGAAAGGCCTGGATATTGTAGGGATAGTTGACGCAGCTTCGCCGAAAGTTTTTCAGGAACTGGCCGAGATGGTCCACCAAGGAGAACTCAGGGAACTGAGGAAGGGCGGGCTGCTCTATCGTGAGAAGCTGACGTTGATCGTTGGGGTCGAGGTAGAAACATCGGAGGATGGTGGGGGTTCAGCACACTGGCTGGCTTATTTCCCTTTTATGGATATGCTTAAAGAATTTTCTGTTTTTTTGTCGCGCTACATCAACAATCCCGATTTTAGCACTCAACCTTGTCATCTTCCTGCTCGTGTTCTGCTTCGTGAAGTAAAGGCACTTGGCGGCGTTTTCTTCCCTGCCCATGCCTTTACTCCTCACAAAGGGGTTTACGGCCAGTGCACGAGTCGCCTCAAGACCCTTTTTGGGGCAGAAGATCTAGAATCGCTCTATGTATTGGAGTTGGGGCTGAGCGCTGATTCGAGGCTGGCAGACCAGATTGAAGAGCTTCAGGAGTTTACTTTTCTGAGCAACTCTGATGCCCACTCTTTGAGAAATATAGGTCGGGAGTTCAATGTCTTTTTGATGGAAGAAGCGAGTTGGGAAGAAATGATCAAGGCTTTTAAACGCACCAGCGGGCGGAAGGTCGTCGCAAACTATGGGTTGAATCCTAAGCTAGGGAAGTACCATCGCACTTTTTGCCAGTCGTGCCGAAAGATCGCTGCTGGTAAACCCCCTGTGCTTAGGTGTGAGAGCTGCGGTTCTGCAAATGTAGTAAAGGGGGTGTTGGACAGGATTATGGAGATCGCTGACTGGCCTGAACCTAGGCATCCTGAGCATCGTCCGCCTTACATATATCACCTCCCCCTTTCTTTTCTGCCAGGTATAGGGGAGAAAACGGCAGAAAAGCTGCTGGAGAGATTTGGTTCGGAGATCCACGCCTTGCACAAGGCGGTTAGAGAAGAACTCATAGAGGCAATAGGGTCCAAACGGGCAGAAGTGATTCTACGAGCAAGGGCAGGGGAACTTGATATCGATCCCGGTGGCGGGGGAGTATACGGGAAGGTGATGGGCGGGTATTATGGAGCGGTGTAAAAGAAGAGTTCTTGCTATGGCTACTGATGCTAGTGGCGCTTATGAGGCGGCGCTTTCCGGCTTGGTGGTGATGATCGTCGATGTGATCGATATGAGCACCACAGTTGAAGCTGTTCTTCAGGCAGGCGCGTCGGTGGCGCTTGGGGCGAGCCCGTCTTTCCTGAGGGCACCTGTGCCAGTGGATCCGGAGGCTGTTGGAAAGTACGCAGCCAGAAAGGCCAAGGAGCTGAAGACGGAGGTTGTAGTGATCGCAGAGCCTAGGGTTGCAAGCGAGGCAGAGAGGTTCGAGCGGGCTGCTGCAGTTTTACGAGGAATGCGCAGCGAGGGGATAGAACCCGTGGCGGTTTGTCCGAACCTGGGTGCAGAAACGGTTAAACTGGTGGATTTCGGGGGAAAGGTCGTTGTTGCTGTTACAGATTGCGGTGGGACAGCTTTCGATGCGGCTTTCAATGCAGGTGCTTCTGTGCTCACTGGGACAGTGGCGCGGACGGTAGGAAAAACAGGCTGGGAGAACGCTGAATCAGCGGTTGCCCGAGCTCTTGAGGTTGCTGAGAAGGAGGGGCGCGGCCTTTGTATTGTTGCTGCGAGCAGTAAGTCTCCAGAAGATGTGTTGGCTGCTCAATACCTCGTGCAGCTTGCTCTGGCGAAAGGATTTATGCGCCTTATTTGACAGGCATGTACTTGGTTTCTTTTTCCCGGCATAGACTCCTTATAAAGGGGAAGGTAGTGGGCCAAATAAAAAGTTGCCGGGAGAGGGAAAAATGCAAAAGTTGTTCTTGTCGAAGCTGCGCCTCTGGATTTCCCAGCATAGAGAGATATTTTTCCCTGTGGTTTTGATGATCGCTGCTTTTTTGGCTGGTCTTGTCTGTGGAGCTCTAGCGATACGGACGCTGAGTGCTGAGGAACTCAGAGGGTTACAGGATTGTTTGAACAGGTTTCTTCAAGAAATAAAACCTTTTTATGAAGCGTCGAATGTGATTGGATTCCAGGGATGGTATCGAATTCTCAGTGTCCAATTGCCTGTTATGGGGTTTCTCTGGATATTGGGTTTAACAGTTGTGGGCATACCGCTGATCATCTTGACAGTAGGCCTGCGCGGGTTTATTTTGGGTTTTACAATTGGCTTTTTGGTAAAGGATCAATCACTGCGGGGGCTCCTTTTGGCGATGGCCGCTGTTCTTCCACAAAACCTTTGCTATGTTCCTGCTCTTCTGGGAGCAGGTAGCATTGCTTTTTACTTTTCACTTTCTCTAGCGCAGGGGCACCAGGGCGGTTCTATAATAAAAGGTATTATTTTCTATACCTTTCTTTTTGCTCTGGTTTTGATGGTTACTATTGTGGGTACATGGGTTGAAGCCTGCTTTGTTCCTAGCCTGGTACGGTTTGTGGTGTCTTTAACATAAAACTCTCTGGGCAAGTATGTTCTAGATTCTGGCAGACAAGCATATGAATCGATCAAGGAAATTACCTTATAGGCAGGGAAGTTTATGTTGTTTGTTGCGATCACGAGGTGGAAGGAAAAGTGCAGGTTTATTTTTCAACTCATTCTTTTTCTTCTCTTTTTGGGTTTTCTTCTACCGAAGTTCTTGAATTACTTGGCTGCGGAGATCGCTGAGTATAAATCTCCTAAGGAGAGAGCTTTGCCGCCGGCACTTCGCGTGGAGAAAACAGAGACCGGTACAAAGGATGAAAGGACATTGGAGCGACTCTTTACAGAAAAGCTCCGGATATTTTACCGTGAGAAACAAACGGAGCATAACAAGAACAGATGAAAATTTCTATCACTTAAGGAGGAATTTTTTTTTGCCCGTGGAACTCTAACCAACAGAGGAAAATATTAACGGGTGATGTTTGATTGAGTGAGACGAGAGAGAGTTGTTGCTTAAATGAGTTTCTGAACTTCCTCCGAGTTGAGAGAGGTCTTTCAAACAATACCGTTCAATCCTATTGCTATGACCTTCAGAAGTTTAAGGAATATCTAGATGGCAGAGGGATTTCTTTTAAGGAGGTCTCTCAAGCTGATATTTTAGCTTATTTTAATCTTCAACGAGGAGAAGGAAAAAGCGGACGCACCCTCTCCCGTTACTTGGCCGCTATTCGGTGTTTTTATCATTACCTCATGCAGGAACATTACGTTCAGCTCGATCCCACCGAGAACCTTGAATCTCCTAAGGTTGAAAAGCATCTTCCGCGCATCTTGAGCGTAGGAGAGGTTGACCTTCTTCTTTCGCAGCCTGACGTGAGGACTGTTTGGGGGCTGCGCGACAAGGCTATGTTGGAGCTGCTCTATGCCACAGGGATGCGAGTGTCAGAGCTGTTGGGATTGGACACAGAGCACGTCAATCTAGATGCTGGTTTCGTCAGGTGTTTTGGAAAGGGATCGAAGGAGAGAATTATCCCAGTAGGAGAGGTTGCCCTCCGTTATCTTAGGGAATACCTTGCCAGAGGGTGGGTAAAGCTAAGGAAGAGCCCGAGGGAAAGAGCTGTTTTTTTGAACAGACGCGGGGAGAGGCTTTCTAGGCAGGGTTTTTGGAAAATCCTGAAGGGGTATGCAAAAAAAGCAGGGATCCAAAAAGAGATCACACCTCATGTATTGCGCCACTCCTTTGCCACTCACCTTCTCGAGAATGGTGCAGATCTGAGAGTGGTTCAAGAGTTGCTAGGACATGCCGATATCACCACAACGCAAATTTATACTCATTTGAGCCAGAAGAAGTTGAGGGAAGTATATGAGCGAGCTCATCCGCGCGCATAAGGTAGCGAAAGCTTCAAAAAGAGTCTGTGTTATTGTGATGGATGGCATAGGGGTTGGTGCCTTGCCTGATGCTAGAGAATATGGAGATGAGGGTTCGTGTACCCTTGGAAACCTAGCAGAGGCTGTGGGTGGTCTGCATTTGCCAAATCTTGGCCGTCTAGGTTTGGGGAATATCATTCCCCTCAAGGGTGTGCCCCCAAGTGAGCATCCATCAGCTGCTTGGGGAAAGATGGCTATGCAGGCAGCAGGCAAGGATACCACGAGTGGGCATTGGGAGTTGACCGGGGTTATATTAAAAACCCCTTTTCCTGTGTATCCGCATGGTTTTCCACCAGAGGTCATTGAGGCTTTTGAGTCCAGGATCGGGCGTAAAGTTTTGGGCAACAAGCCTGCCTCTGGGACGGAGATCATCGAAGAGCTTGGGCCTGAGCATATGGCCACAGGATGGCCCATTGTCTATACCTCGGCTGACAGTGTATTTCAGGTAGCAGCCCATGAAGAGGTCATTCCGGTTGAAGAACTTTATCGCATCTGCGAGACCGCTCGGGAGATTTTGAGGGGCGAACATGCTGTAGGGAGGGTCATCGCCCGACCTTTCGTAGGAAAACCAGGGCATTTCCAGCGAACGCCGAGGCGCCGTGATTTTTCTCTGCCGCCTCCACGGCCGACCCTGCTCGATAGGCTGCACGAAAATGGGTATGAGGTGGTGGCAGTTGGCAAGGTAGCTGATATCTTTGCTAACAGGGGGATTACGAAGAAGGTATCTGCGGCAGGAAACGGGGAGATTCTCGAAAAAGCCCTGGATGCCTTTAGGGGGATCGGAGAGGGTTTAGTTTTTGCTACGCTTGTTGACTTTGACACGCTTTATGGCCACCGCAATGACGCTGAAGGGCTTGCCAAAGCGCTGATGGAATTTGACAGTTTTTTGCCTTTATTCATGGAGCATATGGAAGCGGGAGACTTGTTGGTGATCACGGCGGATCACGGTTGTGATCCGACAACACCGAGCACAGATCATAGCAGGGAGTACGTTCCTTTGCTGATCGCAGGGGAAAATGTGAGACCTGTAGCTATAGGAACGCGACCGACCATGGCTGATCTTGGTGCGACTATTGCAGAATATTTTGGAGTTGAGCCAGGGGATGGAGAGGCGATAAGGGGTATTTTAAAGGAGGAAGATGGCTGCGGTGCGGGCTCTTGATCTGATCATCAAGAAGAGGAATGGGGAAAGCCTGACAGGAGAGGAGATCGATTATCTTGTGAAGGGATATATAAATGGGGAGATACCTGATTACCAAATGGCTGCTTTTCTTATGGCAGCCTTTTTAAAAGGTCTTACGTTTGAGGAAACCAGGGAGTTGACTCGCTCTTTCGTCCTCTCAGGTGAAGTGCTAAACTTCGAAGGGGTTCAGGGCATCAAAGTTGATAAGCACAGCACGGGTGGTGTAGGAGATAAGACCACCCTTGTTGTTGTTCCGTTGGTGGCGGCGGCAGGAGTTAGGGTTGTGAAGATGTCTGGAAGGTCTTTAGGGCATACAGGAGGAACACTTGATAAGCTTGAAAGTATCCCTGGATTCAAGACCGAGCTTGACCGTAAGGAAATAGAGGAACTTGTTTCCGCAGTTGGCGCAGTTATTGTAGGACAGACAGCGAATCTGGTTCCTGCAGATAAAAAGATCTATGCGTTAAGGGATGTTATTGGGACGGTCGATTGTCTGCCGCTGATCGCCAGCAGCGTGATGTCGAAGAAGATAGCTGGCGGGGCGGATCGCATTGTTTTGGACGTAAAGGTGGGGTCTGGAGGCTTTATGGCTGGACTCACGGAGGCGCGTGAGCTGGCGACTTGGATGGTGAGATTGGGAATGGAATTTGGACGTCCTACAGTTGCGGTGTTGAGCAGTATGGAGCAACCTCTTGGGAAAGCGGTTGGCAACGCCCTAGAGGTTAGAGAGGCGATCATGGCTCTGCGTGGAGAGGGTGAGCCTGATCTTGTTGAGCTTTCTTTGACCTTGGGGGCGCAGATGCTCTATACGGCAGGTGCCGTGGATTCGCCTGGAGCAGGCTATAAATGGCTGGAAGAACTGTTGCGTCAGGGGGCAGGGCTAGAAAAGATGGCCAGAATCATCGAGGCGCAGAGTGGCGATCCGCGGATCATCGATGATCTGAGCCTGCTCCCTGAGGCGGCGGAGCAGATACCTGTCAGGGCGCCTGTATCAGGCTATGTGAGGGAGATCAATGCTAGGGAGATCGGATGGGTTGCTCTCCTTCTGGGAGCTGGGAGATTGCGAAAAGAGGATAAAGTTGATCCTTCAGTAGGTGTTGTGTTGTTTAAAAAGGTCGGAGATCATGTTGAGGAAGGAGAACCCCTAGCCGCATTGCACGTGAACAAAAAAGATTTTTTAGAGGAAGCGGAGCGCAGGACAATAGCTGCTTTTAACATTGGACCGAAGCAGACTCCTCCATGCCCCTTGGTTTACGGAGTTGTTTCATAGATGGAAAAGGGTTCCTGTGTGAATTAGCTCTAAAGTGCGAATAATAACAGGGAAAACATGTTCAGGGGAGGTAGTCTTTGTATGCGTCGTTGCAGGTCGATGTTGCTTTTTTCTTTTCTCCTTGCTGCTTTCCTGATCAGCGTTTTCCCTTCCAGTTTTGCATGGAGCAAACCTGCTCTGGAGACTAGTGCTGTTTCGGCGGTGCTGATGGATGCCTATAGCGGAAAGATATTATATGAAAAGGAACCTCACAGACGGCTTCCTCCGGCAAGCGTTACTAAAATCATGACAATGCTGGTGGCTATGGATGCTATAAAAAGAGGAAAAGTTTCCTGGAATGATAAGGTTGTAACGAGTGAAGCTGCTTGGGAAATGGGGGGATCGGAGATCTGGTTAGAGCCTGGTGAGGAGATGACCCTCCGAGAAATGATGATCGCCATTGCTGTAGGTTCCGCTAACGATGCCTGCGTTGCGGTTGCTGAACATATAGCGGGAAGCGAAGAGGCATATGTAGAGTTGATGAACCTTAAAGCAAGATCGCTTGGACTAAAGAATACCCATTTTGTGAACTGTCATGGTCTTCCCGCAAAGGACCACTATACCAGCGCTTACGACATGGCAGTGATTTGCAGGGAAGCGCTTAAATATCCAGAGTTGCTGGAGCTCACTAGGATAAAACACTACAGCCTGCGTGGAGGAAAGACCAGGCTTGATAACACGAATAAGCTGCTTTGGTGGTACGACGGCACGGATGGCTTTAAAACAGGATGGACAACAGAGGCCAACTATTGCTTGGCATCGACTGTAAAGAGGGGAAACACGAGGTTGATCTGCACGGTCTTTGGAGTTCCTGAGGCTGGTGGTCACTTCCGGGAGTCTGTAAAGCTGTATAACTGGGGTTTTGCTAATTACGAACTGAAGAAACTGTTTGAACAAGGACAACAGGTGGGTGTTATCAGAGTTGATAAAGGGGTAAGAGAGGGAGTGAAAGCTGTTGCTCCTCGGCTTATAGGTGTTCTCGTGAGGAAGGGAGAGGAACAAAAGATCAAAACTGAGATCAATCTCAAGCCCTCAGTTCCAGCGCCTGTAAAGAGAGGAATGAAAGTGGGTGAGGTGCTGGTTTATGTGGATGGACGTCTCAGTGAGAAGGTTCCTCTTGTTGCCGGTGAGGATGTGGCCAAAGGGACGCTATGGCAGCAGTTCAAAAAGGGCATATACCAATATGCTCTTTGATACGCTTTTCGAAACCAGTTTTAGAATCAAACCCCCAATTGGGGGTTTTTTAAGTCCTGCTTGGCGCGGGCAGGCTTGACCTGATCGGAACAGAATAGCCTCTCAAGGTGTTCAAGACCCTGGCGGACGAGAGCGGCGTTGTGGGCCTCCGCTACTTCGATGGTTTTTATCGCCTCAGGGGGGATGTAAGCGAGCAGGGTTTTAAAGTCTATCTCTCCCTTCCCGGGAGGCAAGTGGTCCCTGGTTCCTTTGACATCGTGGATGTGGACGCCGATGATCGCCTGGCTAAAGCGTTTGAGGATCTCTTCATGCCGGTAAAACCCGTGGCGATCCAGACTGTGGGCGTGGCCGAAGTCGTGCCAGTAGCCAATAGGGGCTCCGGAGAATTTTGCCAATATTACCTCCAGTTCTTCCGGGATTGGAATTTCATGGTAGCCGCAGCGGGTCTCCAGGCCTACCTTCACCTCCAGCTTGGCGGCGGCCTCCAGGATGGACTCCAGGGAGAGCAGAACCTTATCAAGGTAGAGTAGAGACATCTCTCGGCGCAGCTTTCTGAGCATTTCCCTCGCTGCCTTTACCTCTGCCGTGTTCCCCTCGGATCGAAGCATTGCGGCGAACTCCTCTACCTCTCTCTGCATGGGTACGTAGTCGAGGTGGCAGACGACCGCCTTGGCGCCGACATCAGCTGCTCTTTTCAACGTGTTGATCGTCGCTTTTACCGCTCGCTCCCGTGTCTCAGGGTCTTCTGAGATGAAAAGGAGACAGCTGCTATTCTCCGGGACAGGGCAGAAGTTGTGGAGGCTGGTGACCGCTATGCCGGTCCGGAACAGTAGTGCCTCCAGTTCCTTGAAAGTTTGCTCGTTAATAGCGTTCAACTCGGCTGCCCGCGCTCCCACCTCTTCGATCCACGCCACGATCTCTCCGGCTTTATCTGTTCTGCCGGCGACAGCGCCGGTCGACAGGCTGAGCAGAGGTGCTTGCATCGGATCATCTCCTCTTCCCGCGGCGAGTCGTAATGCTCGGGAGGAGTGTCGCCGCGCTTGGCAGTGCTTTTATTTTGGCCTCATTTCATACCGTGCGGTTGAGACCGACTCTTTGATTGCTGAGGCATGTGCTCTTTTTTATTGTAGCAGATAGCCGCATATTTTTCTGGCTGGTGGACCACTGTCAATTAAAGGGGCTTTGAGTGCCTCTCCTGAAGGGAGGACTGGGCTTTTGTTGTGAGAAACGAAATACTGCATGCCACAGGATCTTTGTGGAGCTTGCGAGCAGGGTGATCAGGGGCTCTATTCTTATGTTAGCGACGCTCTCCTCGACCCCTTTTGTGGCTCTGGCGCGAACTGCGTTGCGGCGGAAATCTTCAGTAGGCGCTGGGTGGATTATGATGGCCGAAAATTGTCTATATAAGGATTGCTAGTACAACGCCTGCTGCTCGCAACTATTATGTAACTTTTGGGGTTTCCTTCTGCGAAGGAGAGACTTGCAGACAGGGCCTACCCTTTTTTGGTGCCAGGATCCACAGGGTTCCATTAAAGGGATAAAGTAAGTTATTCTTATGTTTAAGAGCAAAGATTAATTCAGATCCCGCAGGCACCTGCTTGAGCGAGGTGGGTATCAGGGTATGACGGTCAGCTCGATTGCTCGTGAGCTTTACGGAGAGTACCAGCTGGTCACCAGCCAGGGTTACAGACAGGTCGCAGCCAGTTTACTGCGGACGAGCTATGGCATTTCAAGTTTGTCGAACGCTTTGAAGGTTATGAGTTGCGTAGACAAAACAGATTTCTACAAAACGAACCTAAAACAGTACGCTAAAAACCTGTTCGTCCTCAGCCAGCTTCCTGAATACGAGGTGCTGGGCAGATTTGCGAGTAGGGCTGGTGGGGTGCTGAGCATTCCCGGAGCGGCCGGGGATTTTTCCTCAATCATCTACCGAGAGAGTGTGTTGGGGATCGTGTCTGAGCCTCTCGACATAAATGCTATACTGCGCCCGACGGAAGCCGCTCAAATGGAGCTGCGGTCGGCGGAGCTGAAGTCCTTCGAACTCCGAAGCGCAATTGACCTTTATCAGAGTTATCTCAAAAGCGCCCTCAGCCAAGGCTTGACAGGCGGCTTGCTGAACGTTGCGGTATGAATCTTTTGCGAAGGTGCTTCTCTAACATTGAATTTTTTTGCTAATTCGGCATGAACGGAAAGCCGAAGCGGCTGCTGAGAGGCTCGGCGGCATGCATGAGACGTGATGGCGATTTCTGCTTCTATTCTTTCCATCGGCGCAGAGCGAGGCTGTAAAAGAGCGAAGAAGGACACTGGGTTAATACAGGGTTTCTGGGGCGAAAAAACAATCATGCCAGAATTTAGCAGGATTTGCTGCGGAGATGAAGAAATTTTTTAAAGAATAAAAATGCTTGGGAGGGCAGCAACTTGGGTAGCTTTGAAATAAAAAAAGAAGGTGATGTCTTGATTGTGAGCATCTATGGGGAATTTGACCTCTCCAATGCGGATTATTGCAGGCGTGATATTGAACAGAGGATGAAAGAGTATAAAACAAAACATCTTTTATTTGACTTGGGTGGGGTTGCGTTTATAGATAGCTCTGGATTGGGTGTGATATTGGGTAGATACAGGAAAGTCAGCGAAAACGGAGGGAAAGTGGTTATCTCTTGTTTCTCTCCCAAAATCCTAAAATTGTTGGAGCTATCAGGGTTACCACGCTTGATTCCGATTTGTCCGGATGTCTCTAGTGCTCTTAAGCAGCTGATATAGAGGAGGAAGAATATTACAGATGGCTTTGCGAAATAGAGTGAGAATGGAGTTTTTGAGTCGACCTGAGAATGTAGCGTTAGCACGGGTTGCTGTTGCAACTGTGGCATCAGAGGTTGATTTTAATCTAAGCGATATCGAGGAGATTAAGGTGGCGGTTTCGGAGGCTGTTTCTAATGCGGTTATTCATGGGTACGCGGAGCGAACCAATGGAATAATTAACCTTACGATAAAGCTATTTACCGAT
>JBNATO010000012.1:0-16222 GCA_049701555.1 Thermacetogeniaceae bacterium
AGATTTTGAGCGATGCTAGGAATTATTGTGGCTCGTTTGTCACGGATTTAGGTGAACAATTTAATGGAATATGCGACCAAACTAAAGGAGATCCTTGGGCTTGAAAGGGAACCTGTAGGGGTTAAGTTCCTAAAAGAGGAAGAGACACGAAAACTGAAGGACAATTATGATAATGTGACAAAGACGCGCTACTGCCAGGCGCTTATGAGAGCAGGAAACGGCGAGAAAATAATGATTACTGGAGAAAATATTTCATGTCCTGCTTCAGCTGCTGTTTCGGGTTAAAGCCGTTGCCAGAAAAGCTGGCCTCAGGGCAGATGCTTTACACCATGGGATTATTTGCTACTCCCGATGCCGGTAAAAAAGCTATGGAAGGGATGACGAGGCTTAAACTCGGAGATTACCATGCAGTAATATTAAGTCCGCTTGGGGAAATGGAAGTCGAACCGGATGTAGTGGTGATAGAATCCAAACCTGAACATCTCATGTGGGTAGCTTTGGCATATATTTACGAGACAGGAGAAAGGCTACATTTTACTACAGCGGTGTTTCAGGCGACCTGTGTAGATTCAACAGTGATTCCATTTGTTACAGGAAATTTAAATTCATCTCTGGGTTGCTATGGATGCCGGGATGCCACCAACATAAAGGATGAAGAAAACCTCCTTGGGATTCCTTACTATAAACTCGATGCTGTTATAAAAAACCTGGTGCAGTTATCCCTAAAACCAATGAAAAAAGCGAGGGCAAAGGAAGCATACCGTTCTTTTAAAGGGTGTGGCGATTAGTAAATGAAAGTTCCGAAAGGGATGGGACTGCCGTGCGTGTGCTGTTAGTTCAGCCTCGTCCTAGAAGAAGCCTGGGGTTGCAGAGTACCGTTTGCTCCGAACCCTTGGGTCTAGAGATCGTAGCCAGCGCCCTGACTGAGGCTTACCATGAGGTAAAGCTGTTGGACATGCTTGATGGGAGGTTGCCGACAGAACTGGTCAAAGAATTCGATCCTCAGGCAATAGGGATAAGCTGCACCTTTACGGTTGATACCTATCAGGTTCTGGAACTGGCCCAAAAGCTGCACCAAATTGCTCCAAAAGCTTTCATTTTCGTCGGTGGCCACCATGCCACGCTCGATCCCGAGTCATTGTTCCATCCTGCAATAAATGCCATCGTCACGGGTGAGGGAGAGACCACAACGCCGGAGCTAATCTCGGCGCTGGAAGGAAAAGAAGATTTAAGCAGAGTAAAAGGATTGATTTTGAACAACTATCCCGAAGGTCAGATCTCTACTGGGGTGCGGCCATTGCTGGCCGATCTCGATAAAGTCCCCTTCCCTCGCCGAGATCTCACTAGCAGATACCGTAAGCTCTACTTTTTGGGATTGCGCCGTCCACTGGTTACAGTGGAAACGTCACGAGGGTGCCCTTATCGGTGCAACTTCTGTAGCGTTTGGCGCTTTCACCAGGGGAAGTTCAGGGCAATGAGTCCGGAGCGGGTTGTGGAGGAGCTGGCCCAACTGCCGCCGGGGGACGTGCTGTTCGCTGACGACAATTTCCTGGCCAACATCCCTCGGGTATGTGAGATTATCTCCCTTATTAAACGGAGGCGATTGCCGAAGAGGCGTTACATCATCCAGGCACGAAGCGACACCATTGTTGCCAATTCTGACGTGATCGCCGAATTTAGAGAAGTGGGGTTAGACCACATTTTCATCGGTTTCGAAAAAGTAGATCAGGAGGGCTTGGATAGTGTCGAAAAACGGAACAGTATAGAGAACAATGAGCGGGCTTTTAAGCTGCTCCAGTCGATGGGGATTGGTGTATATGCCTCGTTTATCGTAGATCCCAAATTTACTGAAGCAGGGTTTAAGAAGCTGTGTGACTATGTTAAAAGGTTGGGCCTCCAGCAGTCGTACTTCAGCATCCTTACACCATTGCCGGGCACCAAACTTTATGAGCAACTTAAAGACCAGCTCACCACTCTAAACTATGAACTCTTTGATCTCCTGCACGCCGTGCTGCCTACCGAATTGCCCCTCTCGCAATTTTACCAGGAGTTCGTCAACCTCTATCGCAAAGTTTACCTGAAACCGTCGATTGCGGTGTCTACCCTGTGGCAAATCTTCCGCGACATCTTTACAAAAGGGCTCTCGGTGAGACACTTGTGGCAACTCTGGCGTGGTGTACGCCTTACAGCAAATCCGCATGTCTATCTGGCTGCACACAATAACAGTTAGCCATTTCCTT
Source organism: Thermacetogeniaceae bacterium (assembly GCA_049701555.1). Taxonomy (GTDB): domain Bacteria; phylum Bacillota; class DSM-12270; order Thermacetogeniales; family Thermacetogeniaceae; genus JBNATO01. The sequence continues at coordinate 2,241 of JBNATO010000012.1, forward strand.
TTTACCTCGATCAGCGGGCTGCGAAGTGGAAGGAGATCTCCGACGAGATCTGGAGGAAGCGCAAGGAGGAAGGGAGGCCTTACCGCAGGCCTGTGGCCGAAAGCCGTCAGTAGCTTTCAAATTTGAGGATGTCGTAGCTCGCTGCTAATTTTTCTCTTGACCTAAAATTTGTTTGAGTTATACTATATGTAAATAAGGGAATATTAGCATAATCCTAGAGTATAAGCCCATTCGTAAACATTCATGTGAGGTGTGTATGAGTTGCAAGAAATAGAGGTTCAACTCGCAGTTCTGGGCGGAGGGCCGGCCGGCTATGTGGCGGCGATCCGAGGGGCACAGCTTGGTGCGACGGTTGCCCTGATCGAGGAAAGGGAAATCGGGGGGACCTGCTTGAACAGAGGGTGTATCCCCACCAAGGCCCTCTTGAGAAGCTCGGAGGTAGCCGGTTTGATCCGGCGCTCGAAGGAGTTTGGGATCGTGGCGGAGATCAAGGGGACTGATTGGGCTACGGCCCTCGCCCGCAAGGACCGTGTTGTGAAGAATTTGAGGATGGGGCTGGAGCACCTGATCTCCCAGAACAGAATTCAACTCGTTCGGGGACACGGGGTTGTGGAAAACAAAAACAGGATCGTTGTAAAAGGTGGCGCGGCGGAAACAGCCGTCTCCTGCAATAAGCTGATCATCGCCACCGGCTCAGAGCCTTTGCTTCCCGACCTTCCGGGGATCGGGCTCCCCGGCGTGATCACCAGCGACGATGCCCTGGAACTCCCCGAAATCCCGGAGAGCGTGCTGATCATCGGAGCAGGCGCAGTTGGCTTGGAATTTGCCACGATTTTCAACAAATTCGGCTCTGCGGTGACGGTGGTGGAGCTCGAAAACCGCATCCTTCCCAGGGAGGACCCGGAGGTCGCCGGGGAACTGTTGAAGATTATGAAGAGAAAGGGGATCAGGTTCTGGCTGGGGGCGCGGGTCAGAGAGATCTCCCAGGGGGAGGGTGGTCTCACAGTTACCATCGAGGCGGACGGCACGAAGACGCTGACCGTAGATAAGGTTCTGGTTGCTGTCGGCAGAAAGCTCAACACATCTGATGATCTCCTGACGCTCGGCCTGCAGATGGAAAAGGGGAGGATCGTCGTGAACGAGCGGATGGAGACGAGCATTGACGGCGTTTATGCCGCCGGGGATGTCGTGGGAGGAAAGCTGCTTGCCCACCTGGCGTTTGCCGAAGGGAGGGTTGCGGCGCAGAATGCCCTGGGCAACTTAAGCTCCCTCGATTACGACACAGTGCCGTCGTGCGTCTACACCGATCCCGAGGTTGCCTCTGTCGGTTTGAGCGAGGAAGAGGCCAAGAGGAGGGGGATCGAAGTAGCGGTCGGTAGGTTTTACTTCCGCAGCAACGGGCGTGCCCAGTGCCTAGGCGAGAGGGAGGGTCTGGTCAAGGTTGTGGTTGACCGGCGGGAGAAGACAGTTCTCGGGGCTCAGATCCTGGGGGCGAATGCGGCAGAGCTGATCTCCGAGCTGACGCTTGCGGTTACACTCAAGGCTAAGGCTGACCTCCTGGCAGATATGATCCACCCCCACCCGACCTTGAGCGAAGCGGTGATGGAGGCCTGCGGCGATGCTTTAGGAAGGTCGATCCATGGGGTTCGACCGGGAGGCGTCGCTGCTGAGGGCCATAAATAAAAACGCATCTGCAGCAAAAGATAAAAAGAAAAAGAGGAGGATGAGTCATGAGCGATAACGAAGATAAGCAGCTGCCGGGTCTGATCATGTGTGTCTGCACCGGAAAGTGCCCTGGATTTCAGAAGATGGACATCTGGGATTTCATCAATCAGGTAAGGGTGGAGTTCCCGGTGGAGTACGCCTTTATCCACCCGCAGCTCTGCGAGGTGGACGGCGACCGCTTTCTGGCGGACTTTTTGAAGAGCCGCAGGAAGCAGATCATCGCCGCCTGCGCGCCCAACATGCAGAGAAAGATGTTTAAGCAGGCATTTCAGGATGCAGGCATGGACATCGAAAAGGATGCTGTTATGCTGGACATCAGGGACATGACCACCGAGCAGGCGATCGACGTTGTTAAGGATGCTTTGAAAAAGCTGGATTTGCTGGAGGAGTGAAATATAAATGGCTGAAGAAACCTTCATGGGAGTGCCGAGGAGCGCCATCGACTGGAGCCCGCGCATCGACTACTCCAAGTGCAACTACTGCATGGAGTGCGTCAAGTTCTGCCCGCATAACGTCTATGAGGTGAGGGAGAACGAGGAGATAAAGCTTATCGTCAAGAACCCTAATAACTGCGTGGTTTTCTGCAGGGCATGCGCCAAGACCTGCGGGCCGGACGCCATCTCTTTCCCCGATAAGGGGGAGGTGACGAAAAAAATTAAGGAATTGAGAAAGGAAATGATGGGAAATGGCTGAGAGATATGCTCTGCTTCCCTGTAACGGCCTCGACAAGTGCGCTGGTGTTATCGCCAGAGAGATCGCCCTGAGGATGAGCGAGACAACCGGGAGCGAGATCATCTGCCCGGTGCTCTTCCGGGAGGCCGATGCCAGGTACAGGAGGGTCGCCGAGGAGCTGCCTCTGCTGGTGATCGACGGGTGTGCCACAAGGTGCGCCAGCAAGCTGGCCGCTGAAAAGGGGCTCAAGGTAGCGCGCAAGGTCACCGTGGCTGAAGAGCTGAAGAAAATGGGTGTTAAACCTGGCGATTCCCTGAGGTTGGGAGAGGCGGAACTGGAAGCGGTTGGTCGCCTGGTGCAGGTGTTGCTGGAAGCCGGGGAGAAGAAGGAAGAGCAGGCCGGAGAGGCTGCGGTCTATCCTGAGAGCTACGATTACGAGATCTACATCAAGGACAAGTTTATCTTCAGGCTGCCCAGGAACGAGGGCTTCTACTTCAACGAGAATGACTGCTGGGCTTACGTCTCCGGCAACAGGGCGAGGGTCGGGGTGACCGATTACGTCCAGAAGAGCCTCTCTGACATCATGTTTTTCAACCCGCCGACGGTAGGGGCGGAGGTGGAGCAGTTCGGAGAACTGGGGGAGATCGAATCCGCCAAGGCTGTTTTTGAGATCATCTCCCCCTTTTCCGGGAAGGTGACGGCCATCAACGAGCAGCTGCTCTCAGCGCCTGAGCTGATCAACGAAAACCCCTATGAGCTGGGGTGGATAGCAGAGCTGGAGCTGAAGGACTTCGATGGGGAGAAGGACCTTCTGCTCGATTTCGAACAATACTTTGAGATCATGAAGAGGAAGGTGGACGAATACCATGTCTGAGAAGGTAGTGGTTGTTCCCTGCAGCGGCATCGGCAAGGTCTTCGGCCTCCTCTGCAGGGAGGCTGCCCTGAAGGTCGTTACAGAGCTGTGCCCCGAGGATGCCGAGACCGTTTGCCTAGCCTACCTGGTCACCGGTGACGAGGAAGCGAAGAAGAGAATCGAGGGAAAGAGCTGCATCACGGTTGACGGCTGCGCCAAGATGTGTGCTGCCAAAAATGTGAAGCTCGCCGGAGGGATTGTCAAAGAGGAATTCAAAGCAGTTGATGCCATGAGGGCTCACAGGGGGGTCAATGCCGGGACTGCCACGAGACTTACGGAGGACGGCTGGAAGATAGCTGGCGAGTTTGCAGAAAACATAGCGGAAGCTGTAAGGAAGCTGAGGGGGGAGGCAAACTGATGCTTGAAGAGATCGTACCGGAGAAGATCGGCGTGATTTCCTGCAGCGGCGAGGACTGCCTGGGAGGGACGATCTCCAGGCTGGCAACCAGGAAGATGCTCGAACAGCTGCGCCCCGGGCAGACGGTGACCATCTGCCTGCCGCTGTTCCTGGCAGGCGGGGAAGAGGAGAGGATGTTTGCAGCTACCTTCCCCACCATCACGGTTGACGGATGTGACAAGCTCTGCGCCAAAAGGGCGACTGAGAAGTACAGCGGAAAGGTCAGCGCCGCCATCGTGGTTTCAGATATTATCGGCAAGGATGTTGCCGAATCGGGGATTCTGACCACGGACCAGCTGACAGAGGAGCACCTAGAGATGGTGGACAGGGTGGCTGCTGCCATCGAGAAAGAGTTTGATAAGATCATCGGGCCGGGGAAAGATGGTGGCGGTTGCGGCTGCTGTTGCGGGCGATGATCTATGCCTGCTGCCGGCGGAAGGAACTCCGCCGGCAGAAATTAATTGGAAAAATTAAATTGGGGGTCTGAAAAATGGAAGAGAGGCCGCTGATTGAAAAATATGAGATGTCACTGGATTATGTGGGGTGTCATCTCGGGAGCGACCTGATGGTGGCGAAATTAGCTGTGGAACCCGACCTGACCGATCTGCTCCCTTATATCAATGCGGAGGCGGAGAAGGCCAAGTACATTCCGGCGTTGAACTGGCTGAAGTTCAAGTTTCGGGGCTATCCTGTGGAGCACAAGGGGGCTGCCGCCTGGGATGTGGCGATCCAGAAGAACACGATTTCGGTCAGGATGTTTAGGGATAAGGATACGGCTGCTTTGATCTGCAAAGAGGTTGTGGATTACATCAACGATCTCTACCGCCGCAAAGACGAGATCACGCCCAGTTACAAGGAGTGGGTCCAGCCCCGCGCTCTCGACATCTTCAAGCTCTTGCCTAAGACTAATTGCAAGAAGTGCGGGGAGCCGACCTGCATGGCCTTTGCCACGAAGCTTGTGCTTGAGAGGGTGAGTCTTGAAGACTGCCCGGAACTCAAGCCGGGCTCTGAGAATTACCGTTTGATCTCTGAGATGTTTTATTAAATTAAATAAAGAAAATTTGGGAGAGGAGAATGAGTTAGAGGAATGGACCTGTTCAATATCGTTCTTTACATTTTAACCGTGGTCTTGCTCTTGCTCTCTTTTTTTAAAGACAGAAAGAAAACTAAACTGGCCCTGCTTAAAGGGTGGAGATCGCTGGAGAATATCTTACCGCAGTTCCTCTCGATCCTGGTCATCATCGGGATCATGCTTGCCGTTCTGTCACCTGCCACCATCTCCAGGCTGCTGGGGCAGCAGTCCGGTTGGTTGGGGATGCTGCTGGCCTCTGTGGTCGGTTCGATCACATTGATCCCGGGTTTTGTGGCCTTTCCGCTGGCGGCAGCCCTGTTGAAGAACGGAGCAGGTTTCATGCAGATCGCCGTTTTCATCTCTACATTGATGATGGTGGGGATCGTCACCCTCCCTGTGGAGATCCAGTATTTCGGCAAAAAATCCGCCTATCTCAGAAACATTCTGGCCTACCTCTTCTCCTTTGTTGTGGCGGTCGTCATCGGGGTGGTCTTGAGATGATCTGGGTTTTGAAAAGGTACAGGTTTTTCATCGCGCTGCTGTTCCTGAACGCCCTTTTGCTCTACTTCTATCCGGCGATCGGGCGCAGATCCTGGTCGATCTCCTGGCACAGCTTCCTGGAGATGATCTCCTTCATACCGCCGATCTTCATCCTCTTGGGTTTGCTGGATGTCTGGGTGGAGAGGGAGACGATGATCAGGATTATGGGGGAGAATTCCGGCCTGTTGGGGATCGCCGTTGCCTTCGTGCTGGGTTCGGCGGCGGCAGGCCCCCTCTATGCAGCCTTCCCGGTTGCAGGGGTGCTGCTCAAGAAGGGGAGCAAGTTCTCCAATATTCTGGTCTTTCTGGGGGCCTGGTCCACCACCAAGATCCCGATGCTGCTTTTCGAGGCCTCGGCCATGGGATGGAAGTTCATGCTCACCAGGTTTCTCATCAACATACCCGGCATAGCAGCGATCGCCTGGGCTACGGAGAAAATCTTGACGCACAAAGACAAGGCGGCCATCTATCAAAAAGCCGCCGCGCTTTAAAAGTGGCACCTCCCCTGGATTGTTTTATCTCAGGTGGAGGTGCCCACACTTTAGCCCATCTCTTATGTGTGTTCAATCGAGGAGCAGTTCCTTCACTGCGGAGATAACCCTCTCCAGTTGTTCCTTCGTATAATCGATCCTGTTCTCCCGTTCGATGCCGAGGCTGGTGACTATAAAGTGCCTGTCGGGATTGATCCCAGCGCTATCGAGGATCTTCTTGCCGCATCCCTGGGGACAACCCTCGACCAACACCCATTTCGTGGTATTTTCTCTGGCTTCAGCAAGCCTCTGCATGTTCTTTTCCTGGAGATTTTCCCCTGCCAGCCTCACAAACCTGCAGTATCCCTGCTTTTCCAGATCGCTTGCGGCGTTGTAAGCAAGGAGGGATAAGTTGGAACCTCCTGGACAGGTAACGACAGCTACTTTCCCTTGATTTTTTTCGTACATGTTTTTCCCTTCCTTCCGAGAGTGATTGTTGGTTAAGAGCAGGCGGGATGCCGATAGCGGCGGATGGCCTAGATTATAGGATGGGGGATCACCTTTCTGGCCATTTCCAGGACGAACTCGGCATCTCTGATGGCGCGCTCTGCATCCTCTCGCGTATATTCTTCAGTCGGGATGAAATCGACATCCCCGTAGAAGGAGAACTCCCGCTCTTTTCGAAGCCATTTAGAGATATCTGCCAGCCTTTTGGCCTCCTTCGCAACCTCCTTGGGAAGCCTGGAGCGGAACTCCACGAGCAAACCCCCGACGTCGTGCTGTTTTGGGGGTTCGATGCCGATCTGCCGAAGGATTCCCTTGAGGGCAAGCTCTACGAGTTCCTGTGCCTCTCGGACTACGTCCGAGTAAGCCTCTTCCTCCAGGAGCACCGACAAAACCTTAAGCCTTTTCGTGGCTTTCAAGAGGTAGCTCTGGGCCAGCGTCTTGTTAGTCATATTTCGAACACCTCGCCGGGCTCGTAGTCATCCTTAAGCACCCAAAACCAAGCTCCCCCTCTGTATACCTTCTTGGCGCCGAGGCTTTTCAGCTTCTCCCTCAAATCGGCTAGAAATCTTTGAAAAAATCCGTCTTTGTCATAGAGGATCAGGGCATCATCCAGCATATCAAGGAAGAGCAGGCTCCCCTGCATAACCTCTCCAGGCTCCTTGATTACCGGTGAGAGGCATGTCTCGATGCCGTCCCGCCGCATCTCCTCGATGATCGGTTCCAGTTTTTCCTCAGCCAGATCGAATTCCCTGACTCGCTTCACCCTGCCGTGGGGTAGGTCGGCAGCGATGATCAGGAGATCGACGTCGGAGTCCGGGCGCGGCGTCCCCCGCCCAACGGATCCAAAAACAGCGAGGGTCACCAGCCTTTCCCCGTAGACCTCTTCAACGGCCTTCTGTAGTTCCTTTAAGAGTTTCCGGTAGTGTTTTAGATACAATTTGTCAGCCCCCTGTCGATACCATCATACCATAGCGGGAGCAGGGAAGCCAGTGGCCTGCGGGGTTTAACCTCGCCGCCATGCTCGCTAGATCCAATATTTCGGATAGCTCCTCCGAGGGGACAAATTGTTGGCGATCAGGCCGATTATTGCTCTACGTTTTGAACGCTGAGGAGGACAATAGAGCGGTTTTTATGTGTTATAATGAAAAAGATTTTGAGTTGCTAAGGGGGTGTGTGAGGGCAGGATAAACTGAAAAATAAAAAGCTGAGATAGTGCTTTCTATAACAATAGGTCGATGGAGGTTTTATCAGGTGGGCAAAGGAAATTCTGCAGTATTAGACCGCATCTTCAAATTGAGCGAAAGGAATACCAATGTCAAAACAGAGATCCTCGCGGGCTTCACTACCTTCATAGCAATGGCCTACATCATCTTCGTCAACCCCAATATCATAAGCGAGGCAGGCATACCTAAGGAAGCGGCTATTGCTGCGACTATCTGGGCGACTTTTATCTCCACGTGCCTGATGGCCTTCCTTGCCAATTACCCGATCGCAGTGGCGCCTGGCATGGGGCTAAATGCCTTCTTTACTTACACTGTTGTGAAATCGTTCGGCCTGCACTGGACGGTGGCCTTAGGTGCCGTGTTCTTCTCTGGTGTGGTTTTCTTCATTCTCACTGTGACTAAGGTGCGGAACTGGATCATCGATGCTGTTCCGGCTTCGTTGAGGTCGGCGATACCGGTTGGTATTGGGCTCTTTATCGCATTCATCGGTATGAAAAATGCCGGGATCGTCGTGAAGTCAGATGCCACCCTTGTGGCTCTGGGCGATCTGGCGTCACCCCAGGTCATCCTGGCTGTTTTTGGCCTGATACTATCAGCTGTGCTCTTGTCACGCGGCGTCAAGGGATCTCTTATCATCGGTATCTTGGCGACGACTGTTTTGGGGATGATCGTCGGGGTATCCCCCGCTCCGAAGGGGATTGCTGGTGTCGTAAGCCTTCATCTGCCGAGCCTCGCTGCCACCTTTGGCAAGATGAACATCAGAGAAGCCTGGCATTTTGGCATCTTCAATATCATCTTTGCCTTCACCATGGTGGAGCTTTTCGACAACATGGGCACTCTTATGGGCCTGTTGAAGAAGGCCGGTATGCTCAAAGAGGGTGGTCAGCACCCGGGACTTGGCAGGGCATTTATCAGCGACTCTGTGGGGACTATGGTCTCTGCCTTATGCGGGACAAGCACAGTGACGTCTTACATCGAGAGCGCAGCAGGGATAGCTGAAGGCGGTCGCACTGGCCTCACAGCCTTGACCGTAGCGCTGCTTTTCATCGTTTCTCTGTTCCTCGCCCCATTGGTAGGGCTTGTTCCGGGTTTTGCGACTGCTCCTGCTCTGATGCTGGTTGGGGCGTTGATGATGAGCGAGATCGCCAACATCAGGTTCGATGACTTTACCGAGGTGTTTCCTGTGTTCATGACCGTTATCGGGATGCCGCTTACCTACAGCATAGCTACAGGTCTCGGCCTCGGTTTTATCTCTTATACTCTTGTCAAGCTGTGTACCGGAAGGGGAAGAGAGGTCCATTGGATGATGTATATCATCGCCATCTGCTTTGCCATCAATTATATCTTGCGGGCAGGCGGAGCATAAACGCTGTTCCCGAAAACAGAGGCTGTGCCCTTGCTGCTATTTCTTTTCCCACACTTTTTATCATAGAGCCGAATAACCACTTGACAATGTGCTGCTTGATGGGTAGAATAGAAACTGCTCCGTGAAGTATGTGGTGGGAGTAGCTCAGTCGGATAGAGCATCAGGTTGTGGCCCTGAGGGTCGTGGGTTCAAGTCCCATCTCCCACCCCATAAAAGGATTGGGGCGTAGCCAAGCGGTAAGGCACGGGACTTTGGATCCTGCATTCGGAGGTTCGAATCCTCCCGCCCCAGCCAATGAGAAGGACAAAATGATGTGCGCCATTAGCTCAACTGGTAGAGCAACTGACTCTTAATCAGGAGGTTGGGGGTTCGACTCCCTCATGGCGCACCAGAAAATCAAGGGACCGCGTGAATGCGGTTCCTTTTTAGTTTGGTTTTAAGCCATGTGGGCTTTGTTCGTTTGAGGGATGGAGAAAGTGAAGACTGACCCTTTGCCTGGCTTGCTTTCGACTTTTACCTTGCCGCCGTGGGCCTCGACGATGTGTTTGACAATAGCAAGCCCCAGCCCCGTTCCTCCGGAGCTGCGTGAGCGGGACTTATCGACCTTATGGAACCTCTCCCAGATGTATGGGATATCCTCTTCGGGGATGCCTTCGCCGGTGTCGGCTACGCTCACCTCGATTTCGTTTCCGCGGGCGGTTCCTTTGAGCTGAATTCTCCCCCCTGACGGAGTAAACTGTATGGCGTTGTGGAGGAGGTTGATCAGCACCTGCTCGATGCGGTCGGGGTTCCCAAGGGCAAGGGGGAGATCCTCGGGGATCTCTGTTGTGACCTCCAAGCCCTTCTCTTCGATCTGCGGCATCAGTTTTTCCAGCACCTTCAAGGCGATTTCTTTGATGTTTAGCGGCATCATCTGCCATTTTGCCTTCCCTGATTCGATCAGCGAGAGGTCTAGGAGGTCGTGGATCAGCCTCTTCAGGCGCAGGGTTTCTTCATGGATCACCTTGAGATACTTCATCTGGGTTTCAGGGTCATCCACCATTCCATCTATGAGCGCCTCCACGAATGCTTGGATCGACGTCAGGGGTGTTCTCAGCTCGTGAGATACATTGGCGATAAAGTCACGCCGCAGTTCCTCCAGCTTGCGCAGCCCGGTGATATCCTGGAGCACCGCTACTGCGCCTATTGGTTCATCATTTTCCTGAAGCAGAGAAATGCGGGCGAGGATATACCTGTTGTTCGGGAGCTTGAACTCTGCGGTCAGCTCCTGCTTTTCTTTCAACACTTCTGAAAAAAGCTCCTTGATCTGGGGGAAGGTGCTGAGCTCCGACAGCATCTGGCCTCTGAGTTCGCTATCCTGAAAACCGAGGGTTTTGGCAGCTTGGGCGTTCGCCATGATGATGCGGCCTTGGCTGTCGACCGCCAGCACCCCCTCGGCCATGTTTTTCAGAACATTTTCGGCCTTTTCTTTTTCTAGTTTGAGCGCAGAGATGGTGTCATCCAGCGCCTGAGCGAGTTCGTTGAAGCTCTCTGCCAGCTGACCCACCTCATCCCGGGAGCTCACTTCGATGCGCTGGGTGAAGTTCCCCTGCGACATCGCCTTGGTTGCCTCGCTGATGCGTCGCAGCGGCTGGGAGATCGATTTGGAGAGGTAGTATCCGATCCCCATAGCCAGGAGCACAGTGGCGATGGCGGCGTAGACGATGTACTTCCTGACGACAGCGATCGCTGGGGCGATGTCCACGACCGACGTGTTTAAGACAAGGGCTCCTATTGTTTGGTCGTCCAGGCGGATGGGGATGGCGGCTGATACCATCACCTGGTTGAACCGAGGGTTATAGCCTCTCCAGCTGACAACCTTTCCTTGGAGCACCTGGCTTGCTTCTTCGGGGTTGAGAAACATCCCTCTCGGAGCGCGCCCGCCTGCGGTCGTCGCGATGATCCGCCCGCTGTTGTCGATGACGAAGGCGCGGGCGTTGAGCGACCTGTCGAGCGCCATCAGCGCGACGTCGATTGCGGGGAAGGGGATGCCTCTGCTGATGTAAGTGGCCAGTATCCTGCTGACCTCCTGGCCCTTTGTGATGAGCTCCTGCTCCTTGGCCTTGAAGTAATAGCTGGTGAAGAGCTCAGTAAACATCAGGCCGACAGCGCTCAGCGTGACCAGGATGATGATCAGGTAGGATGCGAGCAGCTTGTGGAAGAGAGACATTCTCACTAGTCGGTCACCTCAAACTTGTAGCCGATCCCCCAGACGGTGATGATGTACCTCGAGCAGGGTTCGCCGAGCTTCTCGCGGAGCCTCTGGATGTGGGTGTTCAGCGTTCTTGTATCTCCAGCGTATTCGTAACCCCAGACATTCTCCAGGAGCTGCTCTCTTGTGAACAGACGCTTCTCGTTGCGGGCGAGGAACCAGAGGAGTTCGAATTCCTTGCGGGTGAGCTCAACCTCTTTGGAGTTGACCAGAACCTTGTGGGAGGGGTAGTTGATGACAAGCCCGGGGAATGTGAGGATCTCCGGCTCTTGAGAACTTTCGCTGGATGTGTTGGCTGTACGCCTCAGGACGGCGCGGATGCGCGCCACGAGCTCCCTAGGGCTGAAGGGTTTGGTGACGTAGTCGTCAGCCCCTAGCTCGAGCCCGAGGACGCGGTCCATCTCCTCACCTTTGGCTGTGAGCATGATGATCGGGACAGAAGACTCTCTGCGGATCTGGCGGCAGACCTCCCAGCCGTCGATTTTCGGAAGCATAAGGTCGAGGACGATGAGCTGTGGCTTGGCCTCTCTGAGCTTGGCCAGCGCCTCCTCGCCGTCGGCTGCAGTCTCCACCTGGAAGCCTTCTTTGGACAGATATAGCTTCAACACCTCTCTTATGTTTTCTTCGTCATCGACGATGAGCACCGGTCCTGTCTTGGTCAACCCAGACTCCTCCTTCAAACTCGGTTTCCCCCCTTTAGCCTATATCATTTTGTGCTGCCTGTTCAAGAAAGACGAAAAGAGGAGGGCAGCGCCCTCCCCTCTTGGCATGACAGCGTTATTGTGCCGATGCCGGCAGCTGCGATGGTCTCAAGGGGCAGCCCCAGCCGCACCATCCCCTGTGTCTGCCTCTGCCGAAGCCCATTCCCATCCCTAAGAGCCTGTCTCCTGCGATCTGCGCCAGCTGCTCCTTTGTCAGGATTGAGCTTAGCTCCTGGCTGCTCTGCTTGCGCATTTCATAAAGCTTGTTCTGGAGGTTTTCGATTTCTGCTCTTTTTGCCTCTATCTGGGTTTGATCCGGGTTGTTGCTCAGGTAGAGATTGCTCAGCTCAAACATCTTTTTCTGCAGTTCGTTGCGGATCTCTTGAGTTTTGTTGAAGAAGTCTGTCCGCAGTTCACGCAGTTTGCTCAGCTGATCATCAGTAAGATTCAGGTCTTGAAGGGGGGATCTCCACTGATTATTGGTGGTGGCAGAGGATGTCCCTCCAGACGTGGCGGCAAAGGCTGCTCCGGCGATTCCGAGTGCCAGTATCAGAATTGTTGCTATGGTCAGAAATTTTTTGTTCATCGACAGGTACCCTCCTTTTCGAAATATCTGTCCTGGGGAAAGCCGTACCGGTGCAGAAAAAGCTGCTTTTCCCTCCTTTCCATTCCAGAACTTCCGGGTAAACTTTCTCTCTGTTCATAGTATAACCACCATTTATCACAGAACTGTAAACAAACTCTCAAGGGATGGTTAAACCTTTTCAGGAAGTAACCATTCACCTTCCGAAGAGACTTTTCACCAGATTGGTGATGGCCGGAGAGAGGTAAGGGAGTTGTACTCCGAGTGTGATCAGGATGCTCAGGACGAAGCCGGTGGCCAGAAAAAGGGAGAAGACAAACAGTTCCCGCCACCACCCTTTGGCTGCCAGGCGGGGGATCTCCAGGAAGGCGACGAAGACGATGAGGGCAAGGAGTATCCCCATGCCTGCCACTCTTATGCTTCCTCCTTCGGCAGCTTGCGGAGCCATGCTAGAAACAGAGTAAAAAGAGGAATGCCCACCTGGAAGGGGAGGGCGTAGATGGGGTAGATTTTTTCTGCAAACTGTAACATTTCGATTGTGCTGGGAGATGAATATAGCCCTATGATAACCATCAGGATACCTGTTGGTAAAACGATAGGCTGATAGGACTTCAACTTGAAAATCTGTGCTGTTCCCAGAGCCGTTGCGTAGAGGAGGGTGGTGATTTTAAGAAACCCCATTGTTACAATGATAAATGACACCAGTGCCTCCATCCGGGTGATCTCTGCAATATCGATGAGCATGATTGCCTGAAAGGACGGGAAGATAAAAGCCTTCTCTGTCGGCCCCAGGACTGCGGAGTTGCGGGCGACCACAACTGCCATCACGAGACCGCTGAAGATTATGGCTCTGGCAGCCGAAGGAAACGCTTCCTGTTCTTTATTGAGAAAGGCCAGGAGCATCAGAAAGGCCACCGTTTCGGCAAAGGGAAAGGATGCCACGCTGTATGCTGTAAATAACAATCTGGGAAGCGGTGTTTCCATGACCGGAAGCAGGTACTTGAGCTTCATGTTGCCTGCTAACAGGATGGTATCGAGTACAATTAATATGAAAACCGGAGGAACGAGCACCTCACTGCAGCGGGTGATGACCTCTACCCCCTTACATGCTGCAGAAACACAGACCAGAATGATCAGCAATGGAAAAACGACCTTCGGTGTTTTGCAGCACATAATCAGTGAAGATAAATAAGTTATAAAATTGGCCAGGACCAGTGCTCCAAGGTGCAGGAGATACCCGAGAAAGGCGGCCGATATGATCTTTCCCAGGTACCTGCCGTAAACCATCTCAACGACCTCCACAAGTGTCTTCCCCGGAAAACGGTTTGCCAGAATGGTATACAGCCAGGCCAGCAGCAGCCCCTCAGCCGAACCCAGCAGCACGGCGATCCAGGCGTCATGTTCCGCCCCCCGACCTGGTGTCAGGATGAGCGATGAACCGAAGATGAATCCGACCATCAGCATCATCAGGCCGGAACTGGCAATTTTCCCTTTTTCCAGTCCCATCGAACATCACCGCTTTCCGGCAGAATCATTTCCTTTGCTGGTAAAGGGGTTCACCG
>JBNATO010000013.1:0-16180 GCA_049701555.1 Thermacetogeniaceae bacterium
ATGGTCCAGATCACTCTGAGGCTTGATGCTGTGCCTAAACCAGACCATGCGGCGGACGCCTTGGCTGCTGCTCTCTGCCATTACTATTCCAGACGTTCTCTGAGGCGCTTTCAGGAAAGGGAGAAGCGATGATCTCTTTTTTGCGCGGGACTCTGGTCGGTGTGGAGGAAAACCGGATCGTTGTAGATGTCCATGGGGTAGGATATGAGATCAGTGTTCCTGCAGAAGTGCTGCGGCGTTTTTCCAGGCTTGGGGAGGAAGTGGAAATTTATACCCATCTCTATGTTCGGGAAGACTCACTGCAACTTTTTGGCTTCGCTTCTGCGGCAGACCGCGATCTCTTTCGCCTTCTGTTGAAGACCCAGGGGATCGGCCCCAGAGTTGCCCTGACGATTTTGGATACGTTCAGCAGGGAAGAGTTTGTGGAACTCGTCTCCCGGGGGGATACCAGAGGGCTTTTGCGGATACCTGGGATCGGCAAGAAGTCAGCGGAGCGGCTGGTGTTGGAGCTAAAAGATAGGTTGTCCGGGTATTTGCGAATGGAAGAGGGGACAGAGGGGGAGACGGCTGCTGTTTATCAAGAGGTTTCAGATGCTCTTTTGGCGCTCGGCTACAGCCGCAGCGAAGCTGTAGAGTTATTAAAGAAAATGCGGCAGAAGAGATCTGATGGCGCATGTTCCGCCAACGAGATCCTGCGAGAAGCCCTCAAGGAATTAGGGAAAGGAAAGAGGGAATAACATGGAGGAGAGGATCGTTTCTCCTGCGCGTTTGCCAGGCGATAGCATAGAAGCAACTCTGCGCCCCCGCTTTTTAAAGGATTTTATAGGCCAGCGTCAGGTAAAAGAGAACCTAGCGGTTTTCATCGAGGCTGCCAAAAAGCGTGGAGAAGCGCTTGACCACGTGCTGCTCTATGGCCCTCCAGGGCTGGGGAAAACCACCCTTGCCCAGATCATCGCCAACGAGCTGGGAGTGCGCCTTTACCCCACATCGGGCCCGGCTCTGGAACGGGCAGGGGACATGGCTGCTGTGCTCACCAATCTGGAGGAGCATGATGTTCTCTTTGTTGATGAGATCCACAGGTTGCCGCGCGTTGTAGAGGAGATCCTCTACCCTGGATTGGAGGACTTTTGTCTGGATATAATTATCGGAAAGGGGCCAGGAGCGAGGTCGCTCAGGATCGATCTCCCGAAGTTTACCCTGATCGGCGCCACAACCCGGGCTGGCCTGGTTAGCCAGCCTTTAAGAGATCGCTTCGGGATCATCCTGCGTCTTGACTACTACCCCAGGGAGGATCTATATCTGATCGTCAAAAGAGCTGCTTCTCTTCTGGGAGTTGACCTGGAGGATGAAGGGGCTTGGGAGATCGCCGGAAGGGCGCGCGGCACGCCACGCATAGCCACGCGCCTGCTGCGCCGAATCAGGGACTTCGCTGAAGTCGCGGGCCACTCCACCATAACCAGGGAGATCGTGAGGAGTTCTTTGGAACGCCTGGAGGTAGATGAGGCAGGTTTGGACAAGGTCGACCGCATTCTCCTGGCGACTCTGATCGACAAATTCCAGGGCGGCCCTGTGGGGTTGGATACTCTGGCAGCGGCGGCAAGGGAGGAGCCTGGAACGATCGAAGATGTCTATGAGCCTTATCTGATCCAGATGGGGTACATCCAGCGGACGCCACGGGGTAGGGTGGCGACGCCTTCAGCCTACGCCCATCTAGGGAGGGAGTACCCTCATAACAAGAAGGGTTCCGTCTCCCAACAGCCAACCCTGTTCACAGAGGAGTAGGTGAGAGATGAGGGTCTTAATACATGTCTGTTGCGGCCCATGCGCTATGTATCCGGTCCAGGAGCTCTTGAACGAGGGGCACGAGGTGGCGGGATATTTTTACAACCCAAATATACATCCATACCAGGAGTATAACAAGCGACTGGAAGGGGCTCTCCAAATGGCCGGGCACTTCGGTATACCCTTGAGGGTTACAGAGAGATATAGCCCTGAGGTCTACTTCAGGGAGGTTGCTTTTCGTGAGGACCAGCGCTGCCGGCTATGCTACGAGATGCGACTGCGAGAGGCAGGGCGTTTTGCTAAGGAGAACGGCTATGAGGCCTTTACAACAACTCTGTTAGTGAGCCCTTGGCAGAAACATGATCTCCTGCAGGTTTTGGGGGAGGCGATCGGCAGGGAACTCGGGATACCTTTTTTGTACCGTGACTGGAGACGGGGATTCAGTGAAGGGAGGAGACAGGCCAAAGAGCTCGGCCTTTACCGTCAGCAGTACTGTGGCTGCATCTACAGCGAGCGGGAGCGCTATGAGAAGGAGGCTATGAGGAATGGATAACTTCTCATGGATGGCCAGGATGCTGATGCTCTTCGGTTTCCTCTTGCTCCTTATGGGAGGTTTCCTCTATCTGATGGGGAAGATCTCCCCCATTGGCAGGCTGCCTGGTGACATCCTTGTGCGGCGGGAAAATTTCACCTTTTATTTTCCGGTCGTTACCTGTTTACTGCTGAGTTTGTTGTTGACATTGTTCCTCAACCTTTTCTTTCGGCGGTAAAGGGAGCGAAAGGCTAGAGCCTGGAAGGGATAAATAGAGGGGCCAGTCTTTCGGGAGAGGAGAAGTGGGATGAAAAAGCTGGTTCTGCTCTTGGCGTTGTTAGGGTGGTTACTCTTGCCGAGAATTGCCCTGGCTGCAGATGTGCCTTTGATCCGTGTTGCCCTTGACCAGGGGGTAACAAGCGCCACATTTCAGGTGAGCAAGGGCACGTATTCTCTTGTCGATCAAGCAACCGGGCTGCCTGTTTGTGCGCCCAAGCAAGGAGAGCCCTGGTCGGTTACAGCCTCAGGGACAGCCCTTTTGGTGAGCGGGCCGGGCCTTGCAGGCGCTCAGCTCTTTCAGGGGCCGCTTTTGCTTCAGGAGGCTTCCACGGGAGAGCTTAACCTCTTTCAGTATAAGGGGGTTCTTTACCGCGGGAATCTTGTTCTTCAAAACCTTAACGGCACGCTGCTCGTGATCAATGTTTTGGACATCGAAAAATACCTTTACGGGGTCGTCGGCAGGGAGATGGGTGGAAATTCCCTTGAAGCCCTCTCTGCCCAGGCTGTAGTCTCGAGGTCTTATGCGCTCTCCCAAAAGGGTCTCAACCCTTGGTTCGATGTCTACAGCGATACCCGTTCCCAGGTCTACGGAGGTTATAGCGCTGAGATCGCTTACGGCTCCGGAGGGTCAAATCCTGTGATCGCGGCTGTGGAGAGGACGCGGGGCCAGGTGCTCAAGTATAAGGGCGCTCTGGTGAAGGCGGTCTTCCACTCCAATGCCGGCGGCTACACTGAGGACAGCGAGAACGTCTGGGTTGAGGCTTTACCTTACCTGAGAGCAGTCCCCAGTCCGGAAGACTCTTATGCCGAGTCGGTCGGGGGGTGGGCAGCGGGGACCTACCGGTGGACGAAGACCATCGAACGCAAGGAGCTGGAGGAAAAGCTAGGGATAGGTGAAATCAGAGAGATCCGCATATCCCGAAACCGGACCAGGGTTACCCGGGATCCTGTGACTGGGAAGTGGAAGCAGGAGTTTATTCCTGGCACTACAACTGCTTCCGGGAGGGTGACAGAGCTCACTGTTGTCGGAACAAAGGGGACGAGAAGCTTCTACAGGGACAACATCAGGGCTCCCTTTGGTCTGAAGAGTACCCTTTTTGACCTTTCCATGGAGGGGCAGCTATATATCTTAAACGCTAGCGGAAGCGTTCAGACGCTTTCTGCAGGTGAGGTCTATGCTGTGGGGAGCGGTAACCGCACAGTTGCCCTTAGTTTGGGCGATGACAAGGCCTATGTTATTGGGAGGGGAAACAGGGTCGTCACCCAGTCTGTCTATTTTGAAAGAGTGACCTTTGTGGGAAAGGGATATGGCCACGGTCTTGGGCTTAGCCAATGGGGAGCGCGAGGGATGGCAGCAAAAGGTTATAACTATAAAGATATCCTGGAACTCTACTATAATCAGGGAAAGCACAACGGTGATCTTCAGATCGTCGGAGGATACGGCATGTAGAAAGGGAAGAATGAGATGAAAGTCGAGGAATTTGATTATCATCTCCCGCCGGAGTTGATCGCTCAGTACCCTCCACCGCGAAGGGGAGATTCTCGCTTGCTTGTGCTCGACCGCTCCACTGGGGAGATCGAGCACAGATTTTTTCCGGCAGTGAAGGATTACCTGAGGCCAGGAGATGTTCTGGTGCTCAACAAGACGAAGGTCTTTCCTGCTCGCCTTTACGGGAGGAGGGGAGATACTGGCGGGAGAGTCGAGGTAGTGCTCCTGCGGGAAAAGGAACCACTTGTATGGGAGGCTCTTGTCCGCCCTGGACGCCGTGCTCGGGAGGGTGTGTGGATTTTATTCGGAAATGGAGAACTGAAGGCAGAGGTTCTGGAGAGGACGGATGCTGGGGGCAGGATCCTCAGGTTTGCGACCATTGCTGGCGAGAATTTTTGGGAGCTGATCTTCAGGCTAGGAGAGGTTCCGCTGCCTCCTTACATCAAACGGAGGGCAGGGGAGCTGGACAAGGAGAGGTATCAGACCGTCTATGCCCAGGCTGTGGGGTCAGTTGCTGCGCCGACCGCAGGGCTGCACTTCACCGAAGAGCTCTTGGCTGAATTGCAGCTAAAGGGTGTGAGGATCGCTTTTGTGCTGCTGCATGTCGGGCTAGGAACTTTTCGCCCTGTTCGGGTCGAGAATGTTGAAGAACATACCATGCATGAGGAATTCTGGCAGGTAGAAGCTGATGCAGCGCGGCTCATCAATGAGGCGCGGAGTGCAGGGGGGCGGATTGTGGCGGTAGGCACAACCTCTGTGAGAGTATTGGAGAGCGCCGCCGCTGAGGATGGGACTGTAACGCCGGGCGAGGGATGGACACGCCTGTTTATCTACCCCGGTTACCGGTTTAAAGCTGTGGATTGTCTGATCACCAACTTTCACCTCCCGCGTTCCACGCTGCTAATGCTCGTATGCGCTTTTGCCGGCAGGGAACTCGTTCTGCGCGCCTATAATGAGGCGGTTGCTCTCAAGTATCGGTTTTTTAGTTATGGTGACGCCATGCTGATTTTGTAAGGCAAAGAAGAGATGGATGAGGAGGCTTGCATTTGCAGGAATTGTTTCGTTTTGAGGTGCTCAAGGAAGACTCAAAGAGCGTTGCGCGCTTAGGGATTCTTCATACACCGAGGGGTGTAATCCACACCCCTGCATTTATGCCTGTGGGAACCCAGGCGACGGTGAAGACCCTTACCCCGGAAGAGGTAGCCGAACTCGGTGCTGAGATCATCCTCTCCAATACCTATCACTTGTACCTCCGGCCGGGCCACGAACTGATACGCAAGGCTGGCGGTCTTCACCGTTTTATGAACTGGGATCGTCCGATCCTGACCGATAGCGGAGGTTTTCAGATATTTAGCCTGGGTCCCTTGCGCCGGATCACCGAGGAGGGTGTTTATTTTCGTTCGCACCTCGACGGTTCCCATCACTTCATCACCCCTGAAAAGGCGATGGAGATCCAGGCAGCGCTTGGCTCTGATATCGCAATGGCGTTTGACGTCTGTGCACCTTACCCTTGTTCCTATGAAGAAGCTCTCGTTGCTGTGGAGCGGACGACAGCTTGGGCGGAGAGGTGTCAAAGGGTTCCGCGCCCACCCGGCCAGGTGGTGTTCGGTATTATCCAAGGTAGCGTGTACCCGGAGCTGCGGGCAAGGAGCGCAAGGGATCTCGTGGCGATGGACTTTCCAGGTTACGCAATAGGTGGGCTTAGCGTTGGAGAACCAAAGCCGATCATGTATGAGATCTTGGAGTACACTGCTTCGCTCCTGCCTGTAGAGAAGCCGAGATACCTGATGGGGGTGGGGAGTGCCGATTGTCTGTGGGAGGCAGTTGCTCGGGGTATAGACCTTTTTGACTGCGTCCTTCCCACCAGGATTGCACGCAACGGAACTGCCCTCACCTCTTGGGGAAAGCTGGTTGTGCGCAACGCTGCCTATGCGGCTGACTTCACTCCCATCGAAGAGGGGTGCGGATGTTACACCTGTAGAAATTATACCAGGGCCTACATCAGGCATCTCTTCAAGGCAGGGGAGATGTTAGGGCCTCGCCTCCTGACCATTCATAACCTGTATTTTACATTAAACCTTATGAAGCGCATCAGGGAAGCGATAGCAAGAGGGGACTTCGCTGAACAGAAAGAGAACTTTTTAAGACAGTTTAATGCGTTCTGATTTCAACAAAATCCTGGAAAAACAGACAAAAGCCGCAGCAGGAACGTTTTTCATAAACGTCCAATATGTGGTAATAGCCAATTGTGGGGAGTTGATTCGGATGTGGCTTAGAAACTGCGTGCAGCTGCTTAACTCGTTCCGCTGGAGGTATCGGGAGGCGAGGCTGAGGATGCATCTCCGCAAGGCATACCTGAGAGTCAGCAAGTTGTCTTTCGATAACGGGGATATCTGGGAGAAGGGCGAGAACCTCCTCCTGCTCCGGGTGAGCAAAGAAAGGGGGGAAGACCCCGGTGTTCATGAGAAGGGGAAGTTTTTGTGTCGAGCGGGGGGACATCTATCTGCTTGAATTTGAGGTTGATAGAGGGAAGAAGATCAAACAGCCTGTTTTAGTGATCCAGAACGATATAGGCAACCGCTACTGTGACTCTACTATCGTTGTGCCTCTTTTCTCTCCATCGAAGTTAGGGAACACTTTGCTCGGTGTGCTCTTGAAGGCTGGAGGCAGCAACGGGCTGGCTAGGGACCACATGGCGTTGTTTACCCAGATCAGAACAGTAGACAAGTCGCAGTTAAGGATGGATAATTATCTAGGATATGTCGATGCGGAGACCATGAAAAGGGTCGATGAGGCAATTAAGCTAAGCCTTGGGTTGAGCACGGTACAGCGTCTACAAACCAAGCAAAAGGTGTTCCAGAGATGGCGGATGCTGAGCGGAAGATGAATTTTTTCGGAGCAATCAACTCATAGAGAGGATTTTTGTGAGGAAAAGAGAATATATTTCATCTGTATGTTTGGGGAGTCGCTTGATGTGCAGGGAAATGTGGTGACATTGGAAGATGTCAAAAGAGATAAGTATGTAGAAACCTTGATCCGTGTCGGCAACGATAATCTGGGGGTCATGGGTTTTACTGAACATGGCTTCCGCCACCTCAACCTTGTTTCTAGCATTGCTTACAACATCGTAAAAAGATTGGGTCTCCCTCGCCGCGAGGCGGAGCTTGCGGCGATCGCCGGTTACCTCCATGATATTGGAAATGTTGTTAACAGAGAGGGGCATCATTTATCAGGTGCTGTTTTGGCCTATTTTATTCTGGACAGGTTGGGGATGGACCCGGAAGAGATCGCAACGGTTGTAGCGGCTATTGGTAACCATGATGAGAGCACAGGCCAGCCAGTCAGCAACGTGGCAGCGGCGCTGATTTTGGCGGATAAGTCGGATGTCCACCGGACACGGGTGAGAAACCCCGATCGCGCAAGCTTTGATATCCATGACCGTGTGAATTTTGCTGTCGAGCGGTCTTTTTTGAGGGTTGAGGAATCGAAGAGGGAGATCGTCCTCGAACTCCAGATAAACCCCCGGATCAGTTCTGTGATGGATTACTTTGAGATCTTTATGACACGCATGCTGCTCTGCAGGCGGGCAGCAAATTTCTTGGGCTGTAAATTCAGGCTGGAGATAAACGGCAACAGACTGCTTTAATTTTATTGAAGGAAGGAGAGAAAGAGGTGGCAAGAAAAAAAGAACAGCAAACGAAAAAAGCGAAGAAAAAGCAGCAGCAACCTCTCCGTTCAGAGGGCGCTCAACTTGCCGGAGCGCAGAAGGAGGAAGGTCTCCAGGGACCAGTTAAGACTCAGCAAGCGGGGGCACGGAAAAGTGGCATCAACTGGGTTGAGGCAGGAAAGCTCTTCTTGCTGGTGGTAGTGATCTTCGCTGTTGCTGTTGGCGTGGCTAAGCCTTTGACTAAACAGCTGGAGAAGCGCCTGGGTCTGGATCTCAAAGGCGGAGTCCATGTCGTCTATGAGGCAGTTCCTTCGCCTGGTTCTCCTGTGACTCCAGATTCCATCACTCGTTTGATCGGGATTTTCAGGAACCGGATCGATGCTTTGGGTGTGGCTGAGCCGATCATCCAAAAAGAGGGGACGAGAAGGGTAGTAGTGGAATTGCCGGGGGTCAAGAACCCTGAGGAAGTAGTGAGCATGTTGCCGCGCACTGCACATCTTGAGTTTAAAACTGAGGACGGCAAGACTGTGCTGACAGGCAAATACCTCCAAGACGCCAAGGCGCAGCTGAATCAGAACAACGAGCCGGAGGTTGCTCTGAAATTCAATAAAGAGGGCGCCAAGATCTTTGGAGAGGTTACTACCGCAAATGTCAATAAGAGGATAGCTATTTACTTGGATGGCAAGCTGCTGACAAATCCTATTGTGGAGGAACCGATCACCGGAGGAGAGGCTGTAATACACGGCGGATACAAGACGCTGGAAGAGGCTCAGCACGACGCTGTTTTGCTCCGCTCCGGGGCGCTGCCGGTGAAAGTGAAGCTGCTTGAAAAGCGCAGCGTAGGCCCGCTGCTCGGGAAAGACTCGTTAGAGCGCAGCGTGCGCGCCGGGATCATCGGTTTGGCGCTGGTCTTCCTCTTTATGATCGCTTATTACCGGGTGCCAGGAATTGTGGCTGACTTGTCTCTGATCGTTTACACCCTGATAGTAGCGGGGATCTTTGTGTTGATCAAAGCGACACTGACGCTGCCTGGCATCGCCGGCTTTATCCTATCGATCGGGATGGCTGTGGATTCCAACATCCTGATCTACGAGCGCTTGAAGGAAGAGCTGCGTGCCGGGAAGACGCTGCTGGCTGCTTTTGATGCCGGCTTCCACCACGCTATGCGCACGATCCTCGACTGTAATGTCAACACACTGATCGGCGCGGGAGTTCTCTATTATTTTGGGACAGGGCCAATTCGGGGATTCGCGGTGACACTTGCCATAGGTGTGCTGACGAGCTTGTTTACTGCAGTTACGTTTACTCGCTTCGTGCTGCACTTGTTGGTGAGGTCGCGGTTGGTGCTCAACCCCAAGGCATATGGAGTATAGGAGGCGTCAGAACGATGAATCTGATCAGACTGAGAAAGTACTGGTATATTCTATCGCTGTTGATCATCATTCCTGGATTAGTTTCCTACTTCACGAGGGGCCTTAACTACGGCATCGATTTTACCGGCGGAAGTCTGGTCGAGGTAAAGTTCGACCAACCGGTGAATGTGGAGAAGGTTCGAGCTCTCCTCAACGCAATGGGGTTAGGAAAAGACAGCCAGATCCAAACTTCAGGAGGCAATACCCTGATCATACGCACTAGGGATCTCAGCCAGGAGGAGAGCGACAAGCTCCTCAAAGGGCTTTCGGAGAAGGTCGGCAGCCTGAAACTTTTGCGGAACGAAAAGGTTGGCCCAACGATAGGGAAGGAGTTGCGCCAGAAGGCGATAATTTCTGTCGTGATCGCTTTTGCCCTTATGCTGATCTACATCGCTATCAGGTTTGAATTCCTTCAGGGGGTAGCTGCTATACTGGCTCTTATTCACGACATTTTGGTCACGGTTGGGCTTGTTTCGATCTTTCAGTTGGAGGTAAACAGCGCCTTTATCGCTGCCCTTCTCACTATTGTCGGTTATTCCATCCACGACACGATCGTCATTTTCGACAGGATTCGTGAGAATCTTCGTATACGCAAAAAGGATCTGCCACTTGACGAGCTGATCCATAACAGCATCATGCAGACGCTGAACCGCTCCATCAACACAGTTTTGACTGTAATTTTTTGCCTAGTCGCCTTGATCATCTTTGGTGGCGTAACCATCAGGCCGTTTATGATCACTCTGTTGATAGGTGTGATCAGCGGGGCGTACTCCTCGATCTTCAATGCCAGCCCCTTATGGTATGATTTCAGGCGTCTTAGGGAGGCTTCTGCTTCTTGACGGTTTAAAAGCGTTGCTAGGCGCTGACTGTGGAGCTGGATCATCGACAGGAAGCTGTGGTAAATTGGAATCAAAGAAGTGAATTTTAAAAAATTTAATAGCGTAAACGGTGACAGGTGCCCGAAAGGGAGAATAGGGAATCAGGTGAAAATCCTGAGCGGTCCCGCCACTGTGAACAGGGACAAGCCCGAGGGATGCCACTCGGTTGGCCCACCAGCCGGGGAAGGTTCGGGGGAGGATGATCTGTGAGCCAGGAGACCTGCCTGTCGCCTGATTGCTACGGGATGATGGTAAAGTCCCCAGCCAGTTTGGTTGGGGACTTTTTAATTTTAATACAAATAATACAAAGGGGTTGATAGCTTGTTGCTTGAGGAAACTATTAGGAGGATCGGAAGCCTTGACGAAGAGGCGATGAAAGCTGCTCGGCGGAGGTCAGACAGCCTGACAAAGCCCCCGGGAAGCTTGGGTATGCTTGAAGACATAGCTGCCCAGATAGCCGGGATCACCGGCGAGAGCCAGCCTTGGCTGGAAAAAAAAGCGGTGATCGTCATGGCTGGCGACCATGGGGTTTGTGAAGAAGGGGTTAGCGCCTTTCCCCAAGAAGTGACCCCGCAGATGGTTTTGAATTTTTTAAGGGGTGGAGCGGCTATAAACGTTCTTTCAAGACAGGCAGGAGCGAAGGTTGTTTGTGTTGATATGGGAATGGTCACTCCCCTTGATGAGCCTGGGTTGGTGGCTCGGCGGATCGGGGCTGGCACCAATAATCTTGCTGCTGGTCCGGCAATGACGCTGGAACAAGCGAGGTCTGCGATCGAGGCAGGGATCGAGATCGCCACAAGGGAGATAGAGGATGGAGTGGAGTTGTTGGCGACAGGAGACATGGGGATCGGGAACACCACTCCTAGCACGGCTATTTTGGCTGCATTTACCGGGTTTCCTGTTTCTGTTCTTGCCGGCAAGGGAACTGGCCTGGGTCAGGAAGGCATTAGGCGCAAAATCAACGCTATTGAAAGAGCATTGGCCATCAACAAACCTGACCCCCGTGATGGATTGGATGTTCTGGCAAAAGTTGGTGGTTTTGAGATCGGCGGACTCGCTGGGGTAATCCTCGGTGCTGCTGCTGCTAGGGTACCTGTGGTGATAGACGGGTTCATCTCAGGAGCAGCGGCGATGATCGCCCGCTCTCTGGCTCCCCGCTCAGTCAACTTCATGATCGCTTCGCATCTGTCTGAAGAACCGGGGCATCAGGTGATGCTCAATTGGCTTGGGCTTAAGCCGATGCTCCACATGCGGATGCGGCTCGGTGAAGGGACGGGCGCCGTTTTGGCCTTTCACCTGATCGAAGCAGCCTTGCGTATATTGAAGGAAATGGCAACATTTGAGGAAGCTGGGGTCACTAACAAAAAGATCCAGTAACTCATCTATTGAACTCCTTGTTTTCTTAATTGCTTTGAACATTAGGATATGCTAGAATAACTTCTCGAAAGAAGTCAGGTTAATTTTTTAACCGGGCCTTACGGCAGCGGGTTGTCAATACCCGTGGGACTTCATCAAGCGTAACTTGGTGAAGTCCCATTTTTAATCTTGGGGATAACGAGGAGGTTTTTGGGGTGGACAACAATGAGAAAAAGGTAAAGGTCGCCTGCTTTTCTGTTATCTCCAATGCTTTGCTTGTTTTTTTTAAACTAGCTGTCGGTATCGCTATAAACTCCGTGAGCGTCCTTTCAGAGGGGATTCATTCCGGTCTTGACCTGCTTGCAGCGCTGTTGGCACTGTTTGCTGTTCGCCAAAGCGGTAAACCGCCTGACGAGCGGCATCGCTACGGTCACGGTAAAATTGAAAACATTTCTGGTGTTGTCGAGGCGCTCCTGATCTTTCTTGCAGCTGTATGGATTGTCTGGGAAGCGGTACGGAAATTGATAACTAGGGCTGGCGTGGAAACTCCAGGCTGGGGAATTGCGGTCATGATGTGTTCTGGTGCGGTTAACTACTTCATATCTAATTTGCTCATGAAAACCGCAAGGGCTACCGATTCCGTGGCTTTGGAGGCAGATGCCTGGCATCTGAAGACGGATGTCTACACCTCTTTGGGGGTTGCTATTGGTTTGCTCCTTTTGCTGGTCACTCGCTATTACTTCCTTGACCCTCTCATCGCTATTGTTGTGGCGTTGTTGATCGTGAAGGCGTCCTTTGACTTAGCAAGAAAGGCATTTCTCCCTTTGATCGATACCAGCTTGCCTCCTGAGGAAGAAGAGATAATTAGAGAAATCATCGATGAATATGCATCCAGCTATATCGGCTTTCATGATCTGCGGACACGAAAATCAGGCTCGGAGCGACATATCGATCTTCATCTCGTAGTTCCAAGGACAAGAAGCATCGCCATGACCCATGAATTATGCGATGATATTGAAGAAGCTTTGAAAAGAAGGTTTCCTGGTTCCCACGTTTTGATTCATGTAGAGCCGTGTCAGCATGGGGAAGATTGTCCTACATGCCCCGAAATCTGTGATCTGAGCAGTGAAAAAAGGGAGGCAGCTAAAGAGGAGATCAGATAAGAAAGGAGAAGTGTGTTAATTGAGGGGTGATGACAATGCATTACTATATAGTAGCAATTCTGCTTTTTGCGTTTTTAATATCCGTTTTTGCTGTGCAGAACGCTGTGCCCGTGGAAATCAGGCTATTGTTATGGACTTTTCCTCGAATCCCGCTGGTCTTTGTTATATTTGGAACAACTTTATTGGGTTTGATAGCAGGCATTCTTCTGGGCCGTTATTCTGCAAAACGAAAGCCTCCAGTTGACAATAAATTCATTAACTCTTGACAGTTTAAAGAATACAACATACGATAAATTTCGCAGGAATACTGTTTTTTGCTGCTGTTGAGGGATGGGTATGGGTCTCTCAAAACTCCTATCAAAAATCGAGTCTTACTATCCAGAGTTCGACAGGAAACTTATCACGGATGCTTATTTTTTTGCCCAGAGGGCACACGCTGGGCAGTTTCGCAACTCAGGAGAGGCTTTCATCGAACATCCCCTTGAGGTGGCCTGTATTTTGGCCGAACTCGAACTGGATATGACGAGCATCGTAGCTGGGCTGTTGCACGATGTTGTTGAGGATACCCCCGTTACTCTGAAGGAGATCGAGGAAAGGTTTGGCCCAACTGTCAGCTTCCTCGTGTCCGGAGTTACAAAATTGGGCAAGATCGAGTTCAAGAACAAAGAAGAGAGTCACGCAGAAAATCTCCGCAGGATGTTTTTGGCGATGGCGCGCGATGTGCGCGTCATTTTGATCAAGCTGGCTGACCGGCTTCACAATATGAGGACCCTTGACCATCAACCTGAGGCTAAGCAGCGTGAGATAGCCCAAGAAACATTGGATATCTTTGCGCCTCTTGCCCATCGATTGGGCATCTACAAGATCAAGTCAGAGATAGAAGACTTGGCTTTTCGCTATCTGGAACCTGAAAAGTATTACGAGCTGGTGGAAAAAGTAGCAAAAAAGCGCCGCGAGCATGAGGATTATATCAATCTGGTGATCGCTAAGCTGCGGGAAAAACTGGCGGAAGCAGGGATTGAGGCAGAGATTTCAGGCAGACCCAAAAACCTGTACAGCATTTACCACAAGATGGTGACTCAGAACAAAAGCTTGGCGGAGATTTACGACCTGATCGCTGTTAGGGCGATAGTCAACACTGTGCGTGACTGTTACGCAACTCTCGGTATTGTCCACACGATGTGGAAGCCGATACCTGGTCGTTTCAAGGACTATATCGCCATGCCCAAGCCGAATATGTACCAATCGCTCCATACAACCCTGGTGGGGCCGCTTGGCCAGCCTTTTGAGCTCCAGATAAGAACGCACGAGATGCACCGCACAGCGGAGTACGGCATCGCAGCCCACTGGAAATATAAGGAAGGCGGGAAGCTCTCAGACGTTCAGTTTGAAGAGAAGCTCTCATGGTTGAGGCAGATCCTGGAATGGCAACACGAACTGCGTGACGCCAGGGAATTCATGGAATCTCTCAAGATCGATCTCTTCTCGGATGTGGTATTTGTATTCACTCCAAAAGGTGACGTAGTGGAGCTTCCAGCTGGTTCGGTTCCCGTTGATTTTGCATACAAGATCCATACTGAGGTGGGGCACCGCTGCATAGGGGCGAAAGTCAACGGAAAGCTCGTCCCGCTTGACTATCAGCTTTCAAACGGCGATATCGTAGAGATCCTGACATCAAAACAGAGCAATGGGCCCAGCAGAGACTGGCTCCTTTTCGTCAAGACCTCGCAGGCGAAGAATCGCATCCGCCAGTGGTTTAGAAAAGAGAAGCGAGAAGAAAATATTCTGCGGGGAAGAGACCTTTTAGAAAAAGAGGTGCGTCGCGCCGGTCTGGAGTTTGCGAGCTTCTTCAAAATGGATGTAATGGAGAAGCTGGGGCGCCATTTCGGGTTTCAGAGCGCTGATTCCCTTTTGGCCAGCATCGGTGAGGGAACGCTCAACCCTGCCCAGGTTGTGAAAGCCTTTCGGGATGAGCTACAGGAAGAGGCCCCTGTTGCTAATGAAAACGCCCTCTTGGTAAAGATCCCCGCAAAGAAAAAGCGCCCTGTTACCTCCGGCGTGGTGGTCAAAGGAGAGAAAAATCTTGCTGTACACCTCTCCCGCTGCTGCAACCCCTTGCCGGGAGATAAGATTATCGGTTATATTACACGGGGAAGAGGGATTTCGGTGCACAGGGCGGATTGCCCAAACATAGTGCACCATATGCAAGCTGAGAAGGAGCGGTTGATTGAGGTCAGTTGGGAGACCAATGCTCCGGCGACTTATCAAGTAGAGATTCAAGTAAAGGCGATCGATCGGCCGCAGCTCACGACCGATATTATGAATACGATTGCGGATACCAAAACAATCATCAATGCTGTAAATGCCCGTGCGAAAAAGAATAAGATAGCTTTGGTAAACCTTAAGTTGGAGATCCGGGATCTGGAGCATTTGTACCACGTGATTCAGAAAGTGAGCCGAGTAAGCGATGTCCTTGAGGTGCACAGGGTAGTTCCTTCTTGAGGAGTGAGTTTGTGAGAGCAGTTGTTCAAAGAGTAAGCCGTGGTTGGGTGAAAGTCGACGGGAGAGAAAAGGGCAGGATTGGACAGGGTATTGTGGTATTGGTTGCTGTGGGAAAAGGGGACAACCATCAGGATGCTGCTTACCTGGCAGAGAAAATAGTTGGCTTGAGAATCTTCCCTGATGCATCGGGTAAGTTTAATTATTCCGTTAAGGATATCAACGGGGAAATTTTGGTGGTATCGCAGTTTACTCTTTACGGGGACTGCCGCAAGGGAAAGCGTCCCAGCTTTACAGACGCGGCCCTCCCGGAAGAGGCTCTTTCTCTTTATGAGGAATTTTTGAAAAGGCTTTCCGACAGCGGTTTGCGGATCGTTACAGGAGAATTCCAGAAGATGATGGAAGTGGGGATAGTGAACGACGGCCCTGTGACCATCTTGCTTGATAGCAAAAAACTTTTTTAGTTTGGGGGTTGCAAGAGGATGGAGATCAAAACTCTGGCGGTTGGTCCGCTGGCGGCCAACTGCTACATTATTTGGTGTGGACAGACAAAAGAGGCGTTGGTTATCGATCCCGGGGGAGAGGGGTCGCGGATCCTCGCGGAAATAGCGAAAGAGGGTTTACACGTCAGGTATATTGTCAATACTCACGGCCATATCGACCACATCGCTGCCAATAACCAAGTCAAAGAGGAGACACAGGCAAAGCTCTTGATCCATCCCGATGACGCACCTCTTCTGACGGATCCAGAACTAAATCTCTCTGCCTATACCGGAAGGCCGTTTCGAAGCCTTCCTTCTGATATGATGATCGCCGATGGTGATGAGATAGCGGTTGGTAACCTCAGGTTTGTGGTGCTTCATACGCCAGGGCATACTCCGGGCAGTATCTGTTTAAAGGCAGAGGGTGTGCTCTTTACGGGCGACACTCTTTTTGCCGGTTCCATCGGGAGAACCGATTTTCCCGGCGGTTCGTATAGACAGATCCTGGAGTCAATTAAAAACAAAATTTTGCCTTGTGGCGATAACTGCATTGTATATCCTGGCCATGGGCCATCGACGAGCGTCGGATATGAGCGGGAAAACAACCCATTTCTCTAGGATAGGAGTGATCATCTTTGCTG
>JBNATO010000014.1:0-16032 GCA_049701555.1 Thermacetogeniaceae bacterium
CTCCGGTGCTGCCTGCAAGGGGTGATTTTTTTCTGGCGGCTCCTCTTGCTCCCTTTGAGGTTGCTGAAGCTCCTGTTTATCTTTTGCTTGCAGTTCTCAGCGGGCCTGATTCGGCTCTTCCTGCTCCCTTTCCGGTCGGTTTTCCGATTTTTAAGGAAAATGATTTTGGTCGCCTGGTGGTCGCTTAAAAGGCGCCGACCGCCTCAAAACCCTCCATCCTGAAGGGATGCCCATTTAGGCTTCGCCAGCTTAGGATTGTGGCAGGGGTCAAACTTGAGACCTTCTCTCTATTTTTTCAGAGAAGGATTTTTTCTTCCGTAGGAGAACTTATCTTGTACAATATTTATCCACAAATTGTCCACAATATGTGGATAATTGTGTGGATAGGGTGGGAAGCCTGTGCACATCGAAATACGGGGCGCCGAAAAGCTCAGCTTTCGCGAAAAACAGGCTGTAGTTTTGAAAGAGCTGGGGCACAGCAATGAAGACATAGCGAGGATCATGGGGGTCAACCCGACAACTGTGGCGACTCTGCTCAACAGGGCGCGGGCCAAGGGGTATCAGGTTGTGATCGTCATTCCCACCAACCTTGGACTGTTTGAAGCCGATGGGGAGGAGGCCTGAGGCATGAGGCGCAGGCAGAAGAAAGCCCTCACCAGCAAACAGAGGCTGCTGGCCCTCGGGCTGATAGGCATCGTCTTGTGCGCCCTTTTTCTTCCGACAGAGATCAAGATCATCAGGATGCAGTCGGAGCTGAAGAGGCTTCAGAGGGAGGAACAGGCCCTCTTACAGAAGCAGAGGGAGATCAAGGAAAAGATCCGCTATTACTCCAGCGATGAGTATGTGGAAAAGGCGGCGCGCAGCGAACTGGGGCTCGTGAAGCCGGGAGAGGTTCTGGTGGTGCCAGCTGTTCCTGGAAGGGTCCAGCCGCCGCCCGAAAAGAGTGGAACAGTTTTTAGGGATTAGGTGGTCGCGGATGGGACGAGAGGATAGCAGGAGATATGCGGCAGTCGACATCGGGACAAATTCTACAAGGTTGCTGATCGCCGAGGTGGAGGACGGAAGGGTCTGCCCGAAGTTCGCTGCCCTTAGGGTGAGCCGCGTCGGGGAGGGGATGGTAAAAGGGGAGGGTCTGAGGCCCGAAGGTGTTGCCCGAACGCTGCAGGTTTTGAAAGAATACCGAGGGCTGCTTGGCGAACACGGTGTAGACGCTTGGAGAGTGGTGGCCACCAGCGCCGTCAGGGAGGCGGCGAACAGTGCGGAGTTCGTGGACAAGGTCCGGGAGGAAACCGGACTGAGGGTCGATGTCATCAGCGGGGAGGAAGAGGCTTATCTGAGCTACATAGGCGCCTGTGGAGCGCTCCCGGAAGCTGAGGGCGCGGTGGTCGTGGACATCGGAGGGGGGAGCACCGAGTTCACCTACCGCAGGGCCGAAGCCGGCAAAGATGTGCTGGTTTGCCGCAGTGTACCTGTTGGGGCAGTCAGAATGACGGAGAGGCCGGTTTTGCTTGATGGCATCCTGGCCTTGATGAAGGAGGTTTTGGACGAGATCGGCGGCCTCAGGACAAAGAGGCTGGTAGGTGTTGGAGGGACTGTGACGACCCTCGCCGCTGTCGATCAGGGCCTGGTGACATATGACTGGAGGCGGGTTCACGGATACCGCCTCCAGAGGGAAGCTGTTGAAAGAATATTGTTTAGGCTTGCTGCAAAGACTATTGAGGAAAGGAAGGGAGTGCCCGGTCTCCAGCCTGAGAGGGCGGATATCATCGTGGCTGGAACGACCATCCTGTGGGCGATCCTGGGTTACCTTGAAGCACCAGAGATAACGGTCAGCGAGGCTGATATTCTCTATGGGATCATCCTTGAGTTGAGCAGGGGATGAGCGAAAGGAGGCCGTTGATGCATCTCCCTCTTGTTCCTCTGTTGCTTGCTGTGGCAGCAGGAATCGCCATGGCCCTCCAGGGTTCCCTGAATACTGTGCTCGGCAAAGTGGTCGGCTTGTTAGAAGCCACTTTTTTTGTGCATGTCATCGGCACGGTTGCGCTCATCGCCCTCCTGCTGGTTGGGGTAGGGGAGGGGAACATCGGGAATTGGCTGAAGGCGCCTTGGTATTCCTACCTCGGTGGATTTCTGGGGGTGGCGATCATCTACCTTGTGCAGGCCAGCATCTCAAAACTGGGAGCAGCGCTCGCAACTGCGCTGATCGTCGTCGGGCAGGTGGCTGCTGCTCTTGCGATCGACCACTTTGGGCTGTTCGGGCTGAGGGAGATACCTTTTACCTGGTGGAAGCTGCTCGGCCTTATCCTCCTGGCTGCGGGTGCCAAGCTGATGCTTGGCTGATGCTGGGCTTTCCGGTTTGGCTTTCGATGACAGATATCGCTGATGGCGATTGGTGAGATGAGCCCTCGGGATGATAGGGCTGTTTTTTTTAGACTGGCTTTATATATTTTTAAAGAACGGTTAAAAGGATTTTTTTGCAGAGTGTAGAATAGAAAAATAGAAATTTCTAGTGGCTGTTTAAGAGGAGCGCTGCCCTCACAGGCGGCGTGGGGTCTACAGAAAAGGCTTGAAAAGCAGAGGTAAGGGGGGATCGGGAAAGAGGAGGAGGGCTGTTTTTCTTAGAAGGGGGATTGCTAGAGAATTTCAGTGGGAGGTGTTTTTTGCCAGTGGAAGCATATGTGCTCCCGAAATCGGAGCTGGGCAGCT
The DNA here is from genome assembly GCA_049701555.1 of Thermacetogeniaceae bacterium. Classification (GTDB taxonomy): domain Bacteria; phylum Bacillota; class DSM-12270; order Thermacetogeniales; family Thermacetogeniaceae; genus JBNATO01. Next base: position 2,707 of record JBNATO010000014.1, read on the forward strand.
TTGTTGCCAGGTTGAAGGCTGAGTATGAAGTCTTCGGCCCTGTTGCAAAGGGCCCCAAGTTTGTGTTTGGTCCGATAGAAAAGGCCGAGGATATGCGGCTCGATTACGATACAACGATCCTGCCGCCGAAGAAGTTCTTCCATCAGCCGGAACAGGACTTGCTGAAGTTCAGCGGCGTTGCCGAGGTAGCTGAGGAGCCCAAGCCTGCAGGCAAAAGGTTGCTCTTCGGCGTGCATCCCTGCGATGTGAACGGGCTCTTGAGCCTCGACAAGGTCTTCCTGGGGACATACCCTGACCCTTACTACAAGGAGCTGCGCGAGAATACCGCCATCATCGCCTTGAACTGCGTGAAGCCTTGTGAGTATGGTTTTTGTGCCTCGTTTAACACCGGCCCTGAGGTCGATATGGGGTTTGACCTCTCCCTGACGGATATCGGCGACAAGTATGTCGTTGTCATCGGTTCTGAGCGAGGGAAAGAGATGGCCGCAGGCCTGGAGCCGGCTGCTGATGAGGACTATGTTGCCGGGAAGCGCGCCATCCGCGCCTGCCAGCATGACATCACCAGGCGCATCGATGTCGGCGGCGACCTCGTGGAGTTTCTCCACCAGAACTTCGATCACCCGGTGTGGTTGGAAGAGAAGGAGAAGTGCCTCGCCTGCGGAAGCTGTACCGCCGTTTGCCCCACGTGCTACTGCTTTGCGGTGAAGGATATGGTCGATCTCTCGCTGGAGAAGGGCGGCCGTACCCGCATGTGGGATTCCTGTATGTTCTATGAGTTCTCCCGGGTTGCCCTCGACCACATCTTCATGCCTGACCGCACGGCTCGCCTGAAGCACCGCATGTACCACAAGCTGGTCTACTACCAGCAGCAGTTCAACGCTCCTGGGTGCGTCGGCTGTGGCCGCTGCGTCGCCACTTGTGTCAAGCACATCGACCCTGTCGATGTCATCGCCAGGATCCAGGCGAATCCGCTGCCTGCCAAGGAAGTGACGATCTACAGGCCGCCGGTGAAGGTTGTCCGCACGGAGGAGAACCCATGGGAGCCGCAGAAGGCGGTTATCAAGGCGATCAAGAAGCAGACTGCGGATGTCAACACCTATGTCTTCGAGTTCGTCGACCCTGAGGTGCGAGAGAAGTACAGATACGAAAACGGCGTCTTCAACCTGATCAGCATCTTCGGAATCGGCGAGTCGGCGATCTCTATCAGCTCCTGTGCTGACGAGTACAACGGGACATTTGAGCACACAGTCCGTGCTGTCGGCAACGTGACCAAGGCCCTTGCCAGGATGCAGGTAGGGGACATAGTCGGTATCCGGGGGCCGTACGGATTCGGCTGGCCGATGGAAGAGATGAGGGGGAAGAACGTCCTCCTGGTCGCCGGCGGTATCGGGCTTGCTCCGCTGCGCGGCGTGATCAGGTCGATCATGAAGAACCGCGACCAGTACGGAGACTTTGAAATCCTCTACGGTTGCCGGACGCCGGACGGGATGCTCTTCACCGATGAGTATGAGGAATGGCGCAAGATACCGAACACCAGGCTCTACCTCACCGTCGACTATGTGCCGCCTGGAGTTGAATGGGGCCACAACATCGGCGTCGTGACAACCCTGTTCGATAAGATGCGGTCTCGCAAGGAGAACACCATCGTCGTCACCTGCGGCCCTGAGATCATGATGAAGTTCGTGGTGCTGGACCTCTTGAAGAGAGGTTGGAGTCCAGAACAGATCTATGTCTCCCTCGAGCGCAGGATGAGCTGCGGCATCAAGAAGTGCGGCAACTGCCAGATAGGACCCATCTTTGTCTGCCAGGACGGCCCTGTCTTCAAGTATGCCGATATCATGAACATTCCTGGCGGGGTCTTTTAAAGGAGGTGTGTTAGGTGGCAAAGCCGAAAATTGCAGTCTTTAAGTTCAGTTCCTGCGCCGGGTGCCAGCTTGAGCTGCTCAATATTGAAAATCATCTGTTGGATGTCCTAGGAACAATCGACATCCGGTATTTCGTGATGGCCAAAAGGGAAAACCACGAGGGGCCGTACGACATCGGCTTTGTGGAAGGAGCTGTTACTACTCCCAAGGAACTCTTGGAGTTGAAGAAGATCCGCGAGGAGTGCAGCATCCTCGTGGCGATGGGGTCTTGCGCTTGCTTCGGTGGACTACCGTCTATCAAGAACTACTGCGGAATGACCCAAAAAGAGGTTGAAGAAAAGGTTTACACTGAATTGTGGGATATTAAGTCACTGCCAGCTTACGGCATAGATTACTATGTGAAGGTTGATTACTATCTGCGGGGTTGCCCAATTGACATTGACGAAATGGTCACCTTGATCAAAAGCGTTCTCAAAGGCATTCATCCCCGTTTTCGCTTTCACAGCGTTTGCAACGAGTGCAAGATGAAGGAAAATGTTTGCCTTTTCCTGACAAAAGGGTTGCCGTGCATGGGGTCGGTGACAGCTGCCGGCTGCGGAGCTCTCTGCCCGAGCCTTGGGAAGCCGTGTGAGGGTTGCCGTGGGCCTGCCAGCGACTGCAACGCCGCATCTTTGGCGCGTTCCTTTGTCGAGGAACTCGGTCTGTCGAGGGATGATGTCGTCCGCAAGTTCCGCAAGTACGCCGGGAACACGCCGGAGTTTAGTAAAGGAGCTGAGGCCGTATGACAGAGAGAAGGATCTATGTGGACTATATCGCCCGCACCGAAGGCGACGGTGCGATCGACATCGTCATCGGTCCGAACGGCGAGTTGAAAAAGGCGCGCTGGGAGGTTTGGGAGCCGCCGAGGTTTTTTGAGGCCTTCTTGATCGGCCGGAAGGCTGAGGAGGTTCCAGAGATCGTCCAGCGCATCTGCGGGATCTGCCCGCATGCTCACCATCTTGCAGCTGTTCGCGCGGTTGAGCGGGCAATGGACGTCAAGGTCAGCGAGCAGACAGTTCTGCTCCGGGAATTGCTGCATTATGGAGACTGGATCCAGAGTCACTCTTTACATGTTTTCTGTCTGGCTGCTCCGGATTTCCTGGGCTATGAGAGCGTCATCGCCATGGCGGGCAACCCTGAGCTCTTGCCAATTGTGCAGAAGGCGCTGGAGCTGAAGCGTTTAGGCAATGACATCAGCTGCATTGTTGGTGGCCGTGAAGTCCATCCGGTTGCTTCGGTTGTCGGCGGCTTTACCGCTGTTCCGGAGAAGTCCGACCTCCAGAAGATCAAGGAGCGCCTCAAGGCAGCCAAGGACTTCGCCTTCGAGGCTGTAAGGCTGGCGGCGAAGCTGGCGTCGCAGCCGCCTTATCCGGATCTTGTCCGGAAGTGCGAGCACGTGTCTCTCCACGATGTGAGGAGGTATGCCATCAACGAAGGCCGGCTGGTATCCACGGAAGGCCTCGATGTGCCCGACTGGGAGTACCCGATCTGGATCATCGAGAAGCACGTGCCTGGCTGCAACTGCAAGCATGCCATCATCAAGGGCCGCGACTCCTTCCTGGTAGGGCCGCTGGCTCGCGTCAACAACAACTTCGAGCAGCTGTCGCCTGACGCCAAGAAGGCCGCCGAGGAGGTCGGCTTCAAGGTGCCGTGCTTCAACCCGTTCATGAGCATTGTGGCGCGCGCCATCGAGATCCTCCACTCCCTGGATGCCTGTATGACATTGATCGACTGGATCGGCGAGCCGAAGTACGAGGAGCCGACCTTTGAGTACAAAGCCGGCGAGTCCTACGCCGTCACCGAGGCTGCCCGCGGCATCTGCTGCCACGGCGGACGCATCGACAAAAACGGAGTCGTCCAGAAGTGGGATATCGTGGCGCCGACCGCACGCAACGTCTACAACCTCGAGAAGGACTTCCAGGAGTTTGTGCCGAAGCTCCTCCATCTCTCGGACGAGGAACTGACCCTGAAGTGCGAGATCATGGTGAGGAACTACGACCCGTGCCAGTCTTGTGCCACACACTCCATCAAAGTGAGGATCCACAGGGAGCGCTGATGAGGGGAGAAATACTCGTCATCGGCTGTGGGAACCTCTTGGCGGCGGATGACGGGGTAGGCCTGCATGTTGTCAGGTCCCTGAAAGAATGCCCGCTCCCCGAAGGGGTAAAGGTGATTGAGGCCGGTTGTCCCGGCCTCAATCTTCTTGATCTCTGGGAGGGCTTTGAGAAGGTGATCCTGGTCGACGCTGTGAAGAGCGGCGCCCCTCCGGGCACGGTTCACTGCTTCGATTCGGGCGTTCTCCCGCCGCGGGAGGCGATGCCTCTCTCTTCTCACGGCATCAACGTGGTCGACGCCGTGGAGCTGGGCAGAAGACTGGGCAGGTTGCCGGGGCAGCTGGCCATCGTTGGCGTGGAGATCGCCAGCGAGGAGGCGTTCGTCGAAGGGCTCACTCCCGCGGTGGCTGAGGCTGTTCCGCGGGCGAGAGACCGCGTCCTTGAGGAGATCCGGAAAATGCTGTCTACATGATGGGGGAGCCCGAAAGGTGGCTCCTTCTTTTTCTGGACAGCCGCCTGGGGTAAAAAATATGTTGTGGTTTACCATGCGCTTGCTAACAGGTCAATCATGGCTTAAAATGGACCTGTCCGGCGGTTTGCCGGGCAGGGAAAAGTCACAGGATGAACGGCGGGAAGCGAAATGCATGAGCTTTCTCTGATGGAGAGCGTTGTGAAGCAGCTGCATTCAAGCGCGGCGGAGAACGGCATCAAGAGGATCACAAGGGTCATGCTTGTTGTCGGGAAGATGACTATGGCTGTTCCCGATGCCCTGCGGTTTGCCTTCGATGCCCTGCAGAAAGGAGACGAACTCCTGGAGGGCGCTGTGTTGGAGATCAGGGAAGAGCCGGTGCGCTGTGAGTGCAGAGACTGCGGGCATAGCTATGATGCCCCAAACTATGAGTTCATCTGTCCTTCCTGCTCCAGCCCCAATATCAAGATCACAAGGGGCCGGGAGCTATACATCGATTTCTACGAAGGTGATTGAAAAATGGTCAAGGTAAGGCTGGCGACACCTGTGCTTCAGGAAAACAACGAGGTCGCCCGGGAGAACCGGGAGACGTTCCGGCGACACGGCGTGTTTGTTTTGAACCTGATGAGTTCTCCTGGTTCGGGGAAGACGAGCGTCTTGGAGCGCACCATCGGCCACCTCGCTGGCGACCTGAAACTGGGTGTGATCGAGGGAGACATCTATACCACGAGGGATGCCGAGCGGATCGAGGCTCACGGCGTTCCGGTTGTTCAGATCAACACCGCCGGTTCCTGCCACCTCGATGCGCGCATGATCAGACCCGCCCTGGAGGACTTCGAACTGGATGAACTCGATCTGCTGATCGTGGAAAACGTGGGGAATCTGGTCTGCCCGGCGGAGTTCGACCTTGGCGAGGATGCCCGCGCTGCGGTCTTAAGCGTCACCGAGGGAAACGACAAGCCGATGAAGTATCCCTTGGTCTTCCGGCAGTCAGAGGTGGTGTTGATCAACAAGATCGACCTGCTCCCCTATACCGACTGCGATGTCGATCAGATGGAGAGGGACCTCAGGCTGATCAACCCTGAATTGGAGATCTTCCGGGTATCTGCCCGGCTCGACGAGGGGTTCGAGCCCTGGGTGGAGTGGTTGAAGATGAGAGTTCGGGAGAAGAAAGGGAGAGAATAGCAATAGCTATTCACAGGCTTTTCATGCAACAGGCCTTTTTTTCTTTCCAGAGTTTTATCAGCTGTTGGAGGAGTGACTGGAGATGAAGATGAACAAAAAGCTGCTCGGGTTGCTCGGGATGGGGCATGCTGTTGCAGACCTCAACCAGGGGGCGCTCACGGTGATCCTGACCTACTTCACCCACCTGAGCCAGCTCCAGGTGGGAGCGACGATGCTCGCCTTCAACCTGAGCTCTTCGGTGATCCAGCCGCTTTTCGGGATCTTAAGCGACCGCTTCAGAGCCGCATGGCTCATCCCTGTGGGTTGTCTGTTTGCAGGGTTGGGTATGGCTGCTACGGGTTTTACCAAAGGATATCTCCCCCTGCTCCTGGCTGTCCTGGTCAGTGGGCTGGGCGTGGCTGCCTACCACCCGGAGGGCTCGAAGTTCGCCCGCTTCGCCAGCGGGGAGCGCAAGGCCTCGGGGATGTCCCTCTTTTCGGTAGGGGGCAACTTCGGGTTTGCTGCTGGGCCGATCGTCGCTGGGCTGTTCTGCAGGCTGGCGGGGCTGCACGGCACCGCCGGTTTTTTGGTGGTTAGCGGTTTGATGGCGATTCTGCTCTGGGCTAATCTCCCCGCCATCGTCCGCACCCAAAGCACAGGAGCGCTTCAGGATGGGGGCAATGCGAGAAGATCCTCTACGAATCAGGCTTCCAGAGGCATCGGCAAGGCTCTCGTTCCGGTTATCCTCCTTGTGCTTGTGGTGATCATGCGCTCCTGGACGCATCTGGGGATCGTCACCTTTCTGCCGCAGTATTACGTCCGCTTCCTGCATCAAACCCGTACCTATGCTGCTGCGATGGTATCCCTGTTCCTGCTGGCTGGGGCTTTTGGCACGCTCGTCGGCGGGCCTCTTGCCGATCGCTGGGGGCTGAAGACGATGATAGTTCTGTCGATGGCCCTGCTCATCCCATTGGTGTTTCTATTGAGCGTTCTGAAAGGGATTTGGCTGGCCCTCGCGGTCGCACTCGCTGGTTTCGTCACCATCTCCACATTTGCGGTGACGGTTGTCTTCGGCCAGGAACTCCTGCCGCACAACGTCGGGCTTGCTTCGGGCTTGATGCTGGGTTTTGGGATCGGTATGGGGGGCGTCGGCACAACCATGCTCGGCTGGGTTGCTGATCACTGGGGCCTTCCTGCTGCTTTTCATGTGATGGTCGTCTTTCCTGTGGTCGGCCTCCTGCTGGCTTTGCTGCTTCCGGGGAGGGAGGAGATGGCCAGGAAGGAATAGATCGCTGATATCTCAATAGAATTTTGGCTTGACATGGCTTTGTTGTATTATGATAAATTATTTGAAGTGGGGAATTATATCAGCAGATATAATTCCCCACAAGCTGATCGAACAGTTGTGGACGCACTCTGAACATCATACTCCAAGCGGTGATGGAGTCCACCGATAACCACCCGATGAAGGGTTGATGACTCCTGCCAGTAAAGTGACTGGGAGGGGTTTTTTTATGAGCAAGAGGGTTGAGCTGCTTCTTCGAAAAGCTGCCGCTTCCCTTGAGGTGCTAGGAGAGGATTTCAACAGATATTTACGAGAGATAGAGTGGCTCCGCGAGAGGTTAGCGAGCGCTCGGTTTCATCTAGCTGTCCTGGGGCAGTTCAAGCGCGGCAAGAGCACATTGCTGAATGCCTTGCTCGGCGCCGAAGTATTGCCGACATCCGTGGTTCCGCTCACGGCAATACCCACTTTCATCCTCTGGGGAGAAACTTTTAAGGCGCGCGTTGTCTACCAGGACGCTCGTGGGCAAGAGGAATTCTCATATAGCTCTGTGGAAGACTTGGCTGAGTTTCTATCTCAGTATGTCACTGAAGAGAATAATCCCCGCAATATTAAAGGCGTTTCTCACGTTGAGGTTTATTACCCGTCCCCATTGCTTGAGCAGGGGGTCGTCTTGATCGACACCCCTGGCATCGGCTCCACATACCAGCATAACACTGTAGTGACACTAAACTTCCTCTCTCAGTGTGATGCCGCTCTGTTCCTTGTTTCAGCTGATCCTCCGATCACTGAGGTAGAACTCCAGTTCTTAAAAGCTGTTCGCCCTAAAGTGGCTCGTCTCTTTTTCATCATAAACAAGGTTGATTACCTTAGTGGAGAGGAACAAGAGAAGCTTCTAAGCTTTATCAGGGATGTGCTTCGCGAAGGAGCAGATATCCAGGAAGATACTACAATCTTTTGCATCTCCGCACGGCAGGGGTTAGAGGCTCGCAAGGCTGGGGACGAGCAGCTGTGGAAATCGAGCGGGCTTGCAGAGGTGCAGGAGCATCTGATCGATTTTTTTGCAAGGGACAAGGCGGCTGCCCTAAAGGAAGCTATAGCCTCTAAGGCTCAAGACTTGATAAATGAGGCAATGATGACAATAGAGCTTACAATCCGCTCCCTGCAGCTGCCTCTGGAGGACCTGGATGAGCGGCTGGGGGTTTTTGAAGAGAAACTTCAGGAAGCAGAGCGTGAGCGGATTTTGATCGGGGATCTCCTGGTTGCCGAGAGGAACAGGATGGTAGAGCGGCTCGAGGCAGAGGCTGAAAACCTCCGCAAGGAAGCTTGTGACAATTTTGAAAGAGTCATGTGCAATTCTCTGAAGGATAGTTTTGATGAAAATAAGACTTTTGAAGCTCTGAAGAGCGCTATTCCAGATTTTTTTGAAAATAAATTCGGCACTATTTCGAATGCGTTTGACGAGAAGCTCAAGGATACACTGCGTCCCTATGAGCAAAAAGTAAATGGCCTCGTTGAGGCAGTGCGAAAAACAGCTGCAGATGTTTTTGAAATACCTTATATGGCCTCGCGGGCAACTGGTGGTTTGGAGATATCTCGAGGGCCCATCTGGGTGACGCATAGGTGGGACGCCAACATAAGGTTGCTTCCTGAAAATTTTCTTGACCGCTTCCTGCCTCAGAAAGTCAGGAGGAAGAGGTTGTTCAGACGATTGAGTGACCAGATCCAAGAGCTGGTAACTTACAATGTAGAAAACCTCCGCTGGGCATTGCTGCAAAGCCTCGATGAGGCTTTCCGCAAGGTTCGTTCCGGTTTGGAGGAACGCCTCCAGGAAACTATTGCTGCTACGAGAAGAGCAATTCAGTCAGCCCGCTCAAAGCGCCTTGATAAGAGCGAGGCCGTTGCCCTAGAGGTTGACCGACTTGAAAAAATAGTTGGTGAATTAAAGGAAATTCAAGAAAAACTGGAGGCGGTAAAAAGCGGTAAATTTTGATATAATTGTTTCAGTTAGACAGATGAGAGGGGAGGTGTTAGTTTAGTTGAGGTTTAGCAAAAAATTATAAGGCGATGGGGCTCGCCTAATGCTCGTCTGAGCTGATGGCTCCTACCATGTTTCAACCATCGGTAGGAGTTTTTTTGATCATGTGGCTGGAATCCGTTGGAGAGGAGGATGTAAGTGGTAAACACATGGCTGATAGCTGCCGAATGGATAGGGTTGGCACTTGCTGCAGCTCTGATCGCCGGTTGGACGGTGATATCTTTATCTCTTGTGGAAATTGCTGTGGGCGTCATCGCAGGCAACTTCCTGGGTCTTCACCCGAACGACTGGGTTAATTTCTTGGCAGGCGTAGGGAGCATTATGCTGACCTTTTTGGCGGGCAGCGAGGTCGATCCGGTAGTCCTGCGTACCAAGTTTAAGGAGAGTATTACTATCGGAGTAGTTGGGTTTCTCTTTCCGTTTCTGGCTGCTTACGCCTATGCCTACTACGTGGCTGGCTGGACGCTGCAGGCATCCCAGATCGCCGGAATCGCCCTTTCCACCACCTCTGTGGCTGTGGTCTATGCGGTGATGGTGGAGACCGGCCTGAACCAGACGGAGTTGGGCAAGATCATCCTGGCTGCCTGTTTCGTCACCGATCTCGGCACAGTCTTAGCCTTGGGTATCATCTTTGCTAATTTCAATAAGTGGATGCTCCTCTTTGTCGTGGTGGCTGCGATAGTGCTGCCGCTGGTGCCGCGCTTCAGCCGGTGGTTCGTGGGGAAGTACGGCGGACGTGTGAGCCAGATGGAGATTAAGTATTTCTTGTTCCTCCTGTTTGGCTTAGGAGGATTGGCGGCTATGGCCAACAGCGAGGCTGTGCTTCCGGCATACCTCTTGGGTTTGGCGGTTGCGGGTTTTTTTCCTCGAGGAAAAGACACTTACCTCCAGGATGCGCACGATGAACTTTTCCTTGCTCACACCCTTCTTCTTCCTTAAGGCAGGGACGTATATTTCGCTTAAGGCCATGGTCGCTGGGGCAGGGCTGATAGCGATCCTGCTTCTCGTCAAGATAGCTGCCAAATTCATCGGGGTCTGGCCGTCCACGAGAGTTTTCCGCTTTGTGCCCAGGGAGGGGATGTACACCACCCTGCTGATGTCCACGGGGCTCACCTTCGGCTCGATCTCAGCCCTGTTCGGCCTCACTCACGGCTACATCGACCAGACCCAGTACACGATCCTGGTGACCACGGTTGTCTTGAGCGCAGTTGTCCCCACATTGATTGCTCAAACATTCTTCATGCCCAAAGTGGAGGAAAATGTCGGGAATGAAGTAAGTTCCGGCATCATACCTGAAGAGGGAGGTAATTAATAAATGTTTAAGAAGATTCTGGTCGGCTATGATGGTTCTGAAAATGCCAAGAAGGCTTTGATGGTGGCGTTGGATCTGGCAAAGAAGTACGGTTCGGAGATCACCGCTGCTTCCGTAGCCCATGTCCCCGATTACGCTGCCACGAGGGATGAGGTCGACGGGGCCATCGAGGATGCCCGGAGATTTTTTGAGAAGGGTTTTGAAGAGGCAAAAGACTTAGCCAGTAAAGAAGGTGTGAACTTAAATACGGTGGTTCTGGTGGGGCACCCAGGGGATGCCCTGACGCATTTTGCAGAAAAAGAAGGTTACGATTTGCTGGTGGTCGGGGCAAGGGGCTTAAGCGGGATCAAGCGTTACATCATAGGTAGTGTTTCTGCTCATGTTGTGAGGCTCGCCCATTGTCCGGTGCTTGTCGTCAAAAAATAAGGCAGAGGGCGCTGGTCTTCACCGGGGATGCCCAGACTTGATCGTGGGCATGCCAGGTCTCTTCACGCCGCTGACTGTTCCTGTCAACCTGAAAGTCGGCGGCGCTCATCTGCTCTTTTTGATCAAATAGCTGTCGAGCACCGTCCCATCCGCCTTTTTGCTGATGATGAGGAGATCTTCTCCGGTGAACCTCAGCACCGTGTAGGTTGGTTGGTCGAGGGGGTTGTAGAAGTATTGCGCCCAGCGCATTCGAGCCAAGTCTGAATATGTTTTTTCCCCGCTGCGCCCGGCTATCATGTAGACAGTCCCCTTCGAGGAGGCTACAGTTTTGCCGTTAGAAATGGGGTATGTCCTCATCACTGCGTGGTCGTGGCCGTTTACCACCAGATCCACATGGTTTTCCTCGATGATGTGGCAGAACGCTGCCTTGACATCGTCGTTGGGCCTGTTTGTTTTGGCATAGTAGGGTGGCCTGTGGAAGATGACGATCTTCCACTTTCTTTTCGTCCTGCGCAGGTCTTCCCTCAGCCAGTTCTGCTGGAGCTTGAGCGTGTATGTGTCGCCGATGGCCTGGCTGTCTAAGATCACGAAGTGGGCGGGGCCGCAGTCGAAGGAGTAGACGAGCTCTTTCAAACCCGGCGGCCCGTTCTCCGGGAGGCTGAATTGGGCGAGGAACAGCTGGGGAAGCCTGCTGGCGTCGTGCCGTGGAGATTCGTGGTTGCCGATCGCCGGCATCTCAGGGAGGCCTTCGAGGACCCCTTCTCCGGCGGCGAACCAGGCCTCCCACTGCCTCTGGTCGCTTCCGTTGTCCACCAGGTCACCGGTATTGATGATGAATTGTGGCCTTTCCCTTTTCCATGCTGTAAGCAGCGTCTTCCGCCAGACGGCGTAGTTTTTCAGGCTGCACTGGGAGTCGCCAAAGACAACGGCTGTGTGCTGGGTGGCGTTTTCGTCTTCGGTTGTGAAGGAGTAGAACCTGCTCCACCTGATGCCGTCGCCGACCCTGTAGAGGTATGTTGTGCCTGGCTTCAAATTCGTGATTGTGACGGTGTGGATGCTGAACTCGCCCAGGTTGGTTTTGATCAGGGATGCCCTTCCTGCGGCGCGTTTGCAGTCGGATGGGAGGGAGTTTCCGTTCGGGCTGGGCCCATACTCCACCAGGCTTTTATCTATCCCTGCTTGTGTGCGCCATGTGATGGTTGCTGTTGTTGAGGGGTCGTCGGTCCAGCTGAGGACGAGGTGGTCGGGGTAGAGGCCCCGAGCAGGGGCGTTGTTTGTTGCTGGTCGATGCAGCCATGCCGTGGTCAGCAGGATGAAGATGACCAGAGCCAACAAGACTCGGAAAACTTTACGCTTTAGCATAACACCTGGCCCTTCCTTTGCCCCCGAGCGAAAGGGGAATATTTTGTCTGAATATTGATATGCCTACTGAACGGACTGGTGAGTATTCTGGTACCCGCTGGTCAGGGATTGAGGTTCCTTCTGTCCATTGATTTTCTCCTCCTGCGCGGAGTTTGATGTGGAAGGGGAGCTGGAAGAAGGCGGCGAAGGCTGGAGTTGCTCCCCTTGTTGCATGGGAAGCTGCTGCGTTGCGTTGTCTGGCCGCTCTGGCGCTGGAGTAGAAGCAGGGGCAGAAGGCTTTTCTTCCGGTGGAGGAGCAGGCTTGGGCGCAAAAGTAGGCGGAGCAGTGGGCATGGGCGAAGCGGTATCCGGAGCCGGGCGCAGGTTTAGCGCCTGCACCATGATGTGGCGCCACAAACGAGCACAGTAGTCTCCACCGTAGGCCCTCGGCATGGGGCGAGGAGAGTCCCAGCCCATCCACACCACCCCCACCATCTTGGGAACCCAGCCGCAGAACCATATGTCCTCGCTGTTCTCAGTGGTGCCTGTTTTGCCTGCTGCTAGGCTGTCGATTTTCGCTTTGACGCCGGTGCCGTACTGTACGGCTGACTGGAGCATGCTGGCGATGGCACTGGCCGTCTCTGGCCTCATGGCCCGGTGCGCCTCGGGCTGGTATTCGACCAGCACCGAGCCGTCGGGAGCCACAATACGAATTATTGCATAGGGCTTGACATAGTAACCCCCGTTGGCGAAAGCTGCGTAAGCGGCCGCCATCTGCAGAGGGGTGACGCCGTGGTGGATGGCACCTAAGGCAGCGGCCAGCCCGTCTTCAGCGGGATCCACCTCGATGCCCAGGCTGCGGGCGAAGGCCGATGCCCTCTCTAGGCCCACTGTGTTCAGCAGCTTTACTGCCACCACGTTGATAGAATAGGCCAAAGCGTCGCGCAGAGTCACTCTCCCGCGGTAACGCCCGTCGTAGTTCTTGGGCTTGTAAGAGCCGAAGCTTACCGGTTCGTCTACCACCACCGAGTCCGGAGTCATTCCGAGGTACTCGACAGCCGGAGCGTAAACCAAGATTGGCTTGACGGCCGATCCCGGCAGGCGGTGGGCCTGGAAGGCGCGGTTATACTGGCGGTTGGCCACATGGTTCCTCTCCCCAACCATGGCCCTTATGGCTCCGGTGTCGGGGTCGAGCAGCACTACCGCCGCTTGGGGCTGCAGAAGCCCTTGGGAATCATACGCTGTGGCAGGGAAGAAGCTGCGATCCTTCATGGCGGCTTCTGCAGCCTGTTGGGCCTTTATGTCTAGGGTGGTGTAGATCTTGAGACCCCCTTTG